>JBDSBK010000549.1:0-4531 GCA_039921645.1 Dokdonella sp. | reverse complement strand
AGGCCGAGATACGCCGACGCCATCGTCAGCAGCAGATCGGCGCGCGCCGAGTCCTGCCCCTGCATTGCGACGCGTACGTTGCGCACACCACTGTCGAGCAGATCGCGCACGCTGACCTGATCGCCTTTCTGCCGGGTAGGGTCGGCGTTGTCGAACAACACGCGCATGAACTCCAGCGCTTGGCGCGCACTGTCGCGTTCCGTGCGTGCTACCTGCGCTTGCCATGTCGCGACGGTCAGTCCCCCGACCAAGGCAATGAATGTCAGACCGCCGAGCGCGACGGAAAGCGCATGCCGACGCAGGAATCGGCCGCCGCGATAGCGCCAGTTGCCACGTCGGGCGTGCACCGGGCGGCGCTGCTGGTAGCGCCTTATGTCGCTGGCGAAATCGGCGACGCTTGCGTAACGCTGTGCCGGCTCCTTGCGCAGTGCCTTGAGCACGATCGCATCGAGATCGCCGCGAAGTTCACGGCGCAAACGCACCGCGCTCATGTCGCGCTTGGCGGCGATGATGTCGCCCATGTTGCCGTCTTGCGTGCGTGCCACGATCAGGCTCGGTCGTGTCGGCTCCTGGTCGAGCACTGCGCGTTCGTACGCCGCCGGAGTCGAATTGGCCACCTGATACGGGCGTCTTCCGCTCAGCAGTTCGTAGAGCAAGAGGCCCAGTGCGTGGATGTCGACCGACGTCGTGACCACTTCCCCGCGTATCTGCTCCGGTGCGGCGTATTCCGGCGTGAACACGCGCGTCGCGCTGATGCCTTCGACGCTTGCATCCAGCAGTTTCGCAATGCCGAAATCGAGCAGCTTCACGACGCCGTCGCGGCCGACCAGAATATTCGATGGCTTGAGGTCGCGATGAACGACCAGGCGCTGATGCGCATGCCCGACCGCATCGCACACCGTCAGGAAGGCTCGCAGCCGCGCATCGATATCGAGCCGCTGCTGATCGCACCACGTGCGCAGATCCTCGCCATCGACATATTCCAGAGCGAGCCAGGGTTTGCCTTCGGCCGTCACACCGCCGTCGACGAGGTGAGCGATGTTGGGATGCTGCAGGCTCGCGAGGATCTGGCGCTCTGCACGGAATCGAGCGAACACATCTTCCGCATCCCATCCGCTGCGGATCAGTTTGATTGCCACATTCTGCTCGAATGCGCCGTCGACGCGCTTGGCCAACCAGACCGCGCCCATGCCGCCACGGCCGACTTCGCGCAGCAATTGAAACGGACCCACGATCTGATCCGTATGTTCGAGCGTCGAGTTCGCTTGCTCTTCGGCCGCTATGCGTTCTGCAAGGTTTGCGATGACCTGCGGCGCGTGATCGGCCAACCCGTGCGTGGCGCTGATGCTGTCGGCACGCAGCAACGCCAGTACTTCGGCGCGCACCTCGGCATCATTGTCGCAACGTTGCAGGAGCAGCGTTTCCCAGATGGAAGGCGGCTCGTCGACCAACAGGTCAAACAGTGCGCGCGTGCGACGCCAACCTTGCTGATCCATCATGTTTCCTTGCTCGCTCCACAGTGGATTCTATGGTCAAAGACGTGGCTAGCGGGACACCCGCTGCCTTGATCGGCTGCAGCGTGCGCGGCTGCGATCTCAATTCCACTCCGCACGAACGTACGCAAATGCGTACATGCGCGGATCAGTCGGGATCATGCGTGAGCAGTCCCGGTAGAATCCGTGCATGGAATCGACTGCGCCGCTGGAACTGCTTTACCTCGACGAAGACGTGCTGGCGGTCAACAAACCTGCCGGCATCGCCGTGCATCGCAGCCATCTCGTCGGCGCCGACGAGGACTACCTGATGGATCGCCTGCGCCTGCAGGTCGACGGTCGATTGCATGCCGTGCACCGCCTCGATCGCGCGACCAGCGGCGTGCTGTTGGTAGCACGGTCGAAGGAGATGGCAGCCGAGCTCGGGCGCCAGATGATGGCGCGCACCGTCGAGAAGACCTATCTCGCCGTCGTTCGCGGCTGGCCGGCGGAGGAGGGTGAAATCGACTATCCGTTGTCGGGATCCAGCCTGCGCGGGGAAGCGAAGCCGGCACTGACGCGTTGGCGCCGTCTCGCCACCATCGAGATACCGATTGCGCAAGGCCGTTATGAGCAGCAACGCTATGCCTTGCTCGAAGTCAGCCCCGAAACCGGTCGTTATCGTCAGATCCGGCGACATTTCCACCACGTTTCGCATCATTTGCTCGGCGATACCAGTCACGGCCGCGGCGATCACAACCGGCTGATCCGCCAGCACTACGGCGTGCACCGGCTGTTGCTGCATGCATCGCAATTGCGCGTGCAGCACCCGGCGACGCAGCAGCCGATGCAGTTGCAGGCTCCGCTGGATCGGGCATGGTTGCGCTTGCTCGAGGCATTTCACTGGTCCGAATTCTGCTTGGACAGAGAGAGTTCGCAAGACGCGCCTGCCGTCAAAAACGCCAGCCCCACCCAGGATCTTCCTTGAAGGCGATGGCCTCAAGGCACCGCAGGCGAGGTGTCGCTGACGGTATTCTCGCTCACGCCGCTGGCGAGGACGCCATCGAGTCTGTAAAATAGGGCATGCGCATACTCTCCGACGCTCTCACCTTCGACGACGTCTTGCTGGTTCCGGCTCATTCGGCCGTACTGCCCCGCGATGTCAACCTCGGCACCCGCCTTACCCGAAACATCCGCCTGAACCTGCCGATTATCTCGGCGGCAATGGACACCGTGACCGAGGCGCGCCTCGCGATCACGATGGCTCAATGCGGTGGCATGGGCATCATCCACAAGAACATGACGATCGAACGTCAGGTCGCCGAAGTGCGTCTGGTGAAGAAGTTCGAAGCAGGCGTGATCCGCGATCCGATCACCGTCAGTCCGCAGACCTCGATTCGCGACGTCATCCAGCTCACGCGTCACCACAATATTTCCGGTGTGCCGGTCGTCGACGGCGAGCTGCTCGTCGGCATCGTGACCAATCGCGACCTGCGCTTCGAGAAGAAGCCCGAGGATCCGGTAAAAAACATCATGACGCGCAAGGAACGTCTGGTCACGGTGCAGGAAGGCGCCGCCGAAGACGATGTGCTTGCGCTGCTGCACAAGCACCGTATCGAAAAAGTCCTTGTCGTCGACGATTCGTTCCGCCTGCGCGGCCTGATCACCGTCAAGGACATCCAGAAGGCGCGCGACAATCCGAATGCGTGCAAGGACGATCATGAGCGTCTGCGCGTCGGTGCGGCCGTTGGCGTCGCCGGCGATACCGAACAGCGGGTGGCGGCACTCGTCGAGGCGGGCGTCGATGCGCTCATCGTCGATACGGCACACGGACATTCGCAGGGCGTGATCGATCGCGTGCGCTGGGTGCGCAAGCACTTTCCGAAGATTTCGCTGATCGCGGGCAATATCGTCACCGGCGATGCGGCACGAGCACTCGTCGATGCCGGTGTCGATGCGGTCAAGGTTGGCGTCGGCCCCGGTTCCATCTGCACAACACGCATCGTCGCAGGCGTGGGTGTACCGCAGATTTCGGCGGTCAGCATGGTGGCCGACGCGCTCAAAGGCACCGATATCGGTTTGATCGCTGACGGCGGTATCCGCTATTCCGGCGACATCGCCAAGGCGATCGCAGCCGGTGCGGATTGCGTGATGATCGGCGGCATGTTCGCGGGCACCGAAGAAGCGCCCGGCGAAGTCGAGCTGTATCAGGGGCGTTCGTACAAGAGCTACCGCGGCATGGGCTCGCTCGGCGCCATGGAAAAAGGCTCCAAAGACCGTTACTTCCAGGACGACGAAAGCGATACCGACAAGCTCGTGCCGGAAGGCATCGAAGGTCGCGTGCCGTATCGAGGCCCTCTGCGCAGCATCGTGCACCAGCTCGGCGGCGGATTGCGCGCTTCGATGGGATATGTCGGCTGCGCCACCATCGACGACATGCGCACGAAACCGCAATTCGTGCGCATCACGTCGGCCGGTGTACGCGAGTCGCATGTGCACGATGTGACGATCACGAAGGAAGCGCCGAACTACCGACTGGATTGAGGGCAGCGATCGAGCGTGGAAGCATCAGCATCACCGCTACGCGAATATCTGCGCACTGCGTTCCGGTGGCAGCGTGGAAGGCAGCAGTCCGGCTACGACAAGATGCTGCTTCTACGGGCGTTGTGGCCGCTGCCGTTCGACGTCTACATCCTGCATTTCCCGCAGGCGCGCAGATCTTTCCACATACCGATCCGGTGGCGCTCGCAAACCACTACCGATGCAACATCGTCTTGAAACGTGCCAAGGTCGGCGGCGATTTCATCTGTGTCGCAGCTGTTTTTTCGATGGCCCGTGTGAAGATATTTCGTCCCGATGCGTGCGAGCACAGCGTCACGCGCATCAAGTGCGGGTCGCGTGACGTGTTGAGCCTAGGCAGGGTGCTGCGGCGTAGTCCGCGTAGACAAAGAATTCAGGCAAGAGTCCATGTCCGATATCCATAACGACAAGATCCTCATTCTCGACTTCGGCGCGCAATATACGCAGCTGATTGCGCGGCGCATTCGCGAGCTGGGCGT
>JBDSBK010000548.1:0-3138 GCA_039921645.1 Dokdonella sp. | reverse complement strand
AATGGGTCCGGCAAGTGGATCAAAGAGGGGAATTGTCGCAGAGGAGATAAGCCAACACACCCGGCGCATCGCCTGCGTGGCGCTGCGGTACGCCTTTGTTCATGCGTGTCGTTCAGTGTTCGATCGCAACGCGCGGCGCGCCCAGGCCGAGCTTCTCGATGCGTGCCGTCATCGCATCTGCGGCTTCGGCATCGACGAGCGGGCCGACGCGCACGCGATGCAGCGTGTGTCCGGCGACCGCGATCGACTGGATGTCGACGTGCTCGAGCCCTGCACGCGTCGCTGACGCGGCCGCACGTTCCGCATTGCTGCGTTCGCCGAACGATCCCAATTGCACATAGATGCGCGGCGTGTTGGCGGACGCCGTCGAAGGCGTTGCGGCGGCAACGGGCGTTGCAGCCCGCGGGCTGAAGCGCGAGGGCTCGGCTTTGCGTGTCGACGGGTTCGCCGCGCCCGCGGTCTGCGTCGCTGGAAGCTCCGCGTCCGGATGTGCGGGATCGATCGCGCGCACCTCGACGAGGCCGGTGCCTTTCGGCCAGACGCCGATCTTCACCGCGGCGGCGTAGGAGAGATCGATGAGGCGGTTCTCGTGGAACGGGCCGCGATCGTTGACGCGCACGACGACGCTCTTGCCGTTGTCGAGATTGGTCACGCGCGCGAAGCTCGGCAGCGGCAAGGTCTTGTGCGCGGCGCTGAATGCGTACATGTCGTAGGTCTCGAACGAAGACGTCATGTAGCCGTGGAACTTGTTGCCGTACCACGACGCGATGCCGCGCTCGACATAACCGCTCGCGCTCGGCAGCAGCGTGTAGCTGCGACCGAGCACGCTGTAGGTTTCCTTGTTGCCGAAACGCGAACGCGGCTCGGCCTTCGGCACGGGCTCGGGAATCTTGGTCACATCGATCGGCGGCGCGGCAGGTCCATTGTCGTCATTCTGCTTGTAGCGCTCGGACTGCGGTCGGGCGGTATCGGGCGGAAGACTGGCGCCGCGCGGGCTGGATGCGGGCGCCGGCGGTGGTGTGCCGCGCTTCGGCGTGTGCCCGGCGCAGGCGACGAGCAGCAGACTGACGCACAAGCATGCGAACGCGCGCAGCGCCATCACGGTGCCGGTGCCGCCGCACCGTCTTCGATTGCCTGCGCAAGCTGCATGACCGCCATCGAATACAACGGGCTCTTGTTGTAGCGGGTGATCACGTAGAAATTCCGGAACGTGAGCCAGAACTCGGGGCCGTGCTCACCCTCGAGCTTGACCAGCGTCGACGCGGTTTGCGCATCGATCCGCTCGATCGGCGCATAGCCCCAGGCTTCCATCTGCTCCAGCGGGTAAACCGGCTCGAGACCGTCGGGTTTGAGCTCGCGCGCATCCGAGGCCTGTTGCGCGCGCACCGCGATGGGCTGGCCTTTCTGCCAGCCGTGTTCGCGGAAATAATTTGCGACGCTCGCGCAGATGTCGGGCAGCGAACTCCACAGGTCGATATGGCCGTCGCCGTCTTCGTCTCTCGCCCATTTCGCGACGCTGGTCGGCATGAACTGGCCCCAGCCCATCGCGCCGGCGTAGGAGCCGCGCAATTCGTCGAGCGGCAGCGCGAGCTGGTGCTCGCCGAGCAGGAACAGCTGTTTCAATTCGCCGCGGAAAAACACGCCGCGCGGCGGATAGTGGAAAGCGAGTGTCGCCAGCGCATCGAGAACGCGGTACTTGCCGGTGATGCGTCCGTAGCTGGTTTCGACACCGATGATCGCGACGATGATCGCTGGCGGTACGCCGTATTCCTTGCCGATGCGATCGAGCAATTCCCGATTGGCGCGATAGAACGCGATGCCGTCGTCGACGCGCTTGTCGGTGATGAAAATCGGACGGTATTCGCTCCACGGCTTGGTCGCCTCGGCCGGGCGCGCGATCGCGTCGAGGATCGACTGCTGCACCTTCACGCCGGACAAGGTCGCCAGCACGCTCGCCTGCGATGGGCCACCGGCATTTGCGACTTCCGTCGCAAAGCGGCGCATCGCGTCGTCGACTCCGGGATCGGAATCGGCTGTTTTTGCGGAAGAGGTGCCACTGCCGAGGAGGAAAAGGCAGAGGAAAACGAGGACGAGTTGAGCGCGCGCGGCGCGAAGCATTGCCAGCATCGGGATACTGTAACACTGTGATTGCGCGCGCGAACAACACAGGTTGAAGAGTCGAATCGCCGACATGCCGCTGTCGATGCTTGTCGAGCTGCGCATCGAGGGTCCACGCGCGTCGGTCGATGTGCTGAAACGGCATCGCGCAATCGGATTGCGCAGGGGCGCGTCGAGCACGCGAGCGCGCCGACAATGAAGCCGGATTTCCAAAGTAGTTCGCGCACGCCACGACAAACGTGAAGGCCGGATCTTTCGGCAACGCCTTCGCTTGTCCGAGTTGGGGTACCGGGGCCACCGCCTGCGCGAGTGCGCGGTGGCCTTTCGCAGCCCTGCGAGCTCGGGACTTCGCCTGTTACACGGTTTGGCAACGTGTTACTCGGGCTGCCAACCGCTTCAGCCCGAAACCGCGTCCAGGTATCGACTGAACGATGCGTCGATGGCGGCGCGTGCGTTGCCTATGATGTTGCGGCCCCACGTGTAGCCGTACACATCGTCGAAGGCATGGCGCGCGAGGCGCGCCTGCATGGCACGCACGGCACTCGGTTTCATCGGGATGTAGTTCGGATAGCTGTACATGAAGGTCACATGGCGGCGGTCGGACACGACCTGCAGCGCATCGCCCGGAAACAACGCACCGCCCGTGTGAGGTCCGTCGCGCCAGTGCAGCGCCGTGCTGCCGGGGAAATGACCGCCGCAACGGATCAGCGTGACTGCATCGGACAATGCATGTTCGTCTCCGCTCCAGTAACGGATGCGCGATGAAGGGCGCAGCACCCATTCCTTGTCCGCTTCGTGCAGCAGGATCGGAACACCGCCCAGTGCCTCGCTCCATTCGACCATCGAGGAATAAAAATGCGGATGCGAGATCACGATCTGGTCGACACCGCCGCGTGCGTCGAGCGCCGCGATCGCCTCGTCCGTGACGAGGCTGACGCATTCCCACAGGATATTGCCCGCATCCGCAGGCAACAGCAGCGCACGCTGCGGAATGGCGAATTCCGAAGGCAGGCCGATGCC
>JBDSBK010000547.1:0-5219 GCA_039921645.1 Dokdonella sp. | reverse complement strand
CGGCCCGCGGTTGCGCAACCGCGGGCCGTTTTCGTTTTTGAAGTTTCGAGGTAATGGATGGAGTTCAAGGACTACTACGAAATACTCGGGGTCAAACCCGATGCAGCCGATGCCGAAATCAAGTCGGTGTACCGGCGGCTGGCGCGCAAATACCATCCGGACGTCAGCAAGGAGACGGGTGCGGAGGAGAAATTCAAGTCGATCAACGAAGCGTACGAGGCATTGCGCGAGCCTGCCCGGCGCAAGGAATACGATCAAATCCGAGCTGGCGGCTATCGAGGTGGCGACGAGTTTCGCGGTGCGCCGCCGAATTGGCGGCGCGAGTCGGGGAACGAAGGCGATGGCGACTACAGCGACTTCTTCGAGTCTCTGTTCGGCAATCGTGCCGGGGCCGGTCGCGCTGGTCCGCGACGTGGGCGTGATCTGCATGCGCAGATCACAGTCGACCTAGTTACGGCATATCACGGAGGCCGCGAACGCATCAGCCTGCGCGATGGCCAAGGCGAACGTACGCTCGAGGTGAAGATTCCGGCCGGCATCATCTCCGGACAGCAAGTGCGGCTCGGCGGGCAGGGCTACCCAGGCACGCATGGAGGTGCCGCGGGCGATCTGATCCTCGAGGTCGGCCTGCGCGAAGATTCGCGTTTCCGCCTCGAAGGAACCCATGTGCTGCTGACCCTTCCCGTGGCGCCTTGGGAAGCGGCGCTCGGCGCAAGCGTGACGGTGCCGACGCTCGCCGGCAATGTCGAGTTGCGCATCCCGGCGGGCTCGGATGGCGGGCGCAAGATGCGTCTGCGCGGGCGTGGCTGGCCGGGCAAGACGCCCGGCGATCAGATCGTCACGCTGGAAGTTCGTGTGCCCAAAGCCGAGACCGATGCGCAGCGTGCGGTCTACGAGGAAATGGCAGGGTTGTTCGAATTCGATCCGCGCGCGTGATGCGCGCGGATCGTCGCGTGCGTGCGGCTCAGGCGGCCGGCAGGTATTCCTTGATGACGCGCGTCAGTTCCGCGTCGTCGATCGGCTTGGTCACGTACGCCTTCGCGCCCTGACGCATGCCCCAGACACGATCGGTGTCCTGATCCTTGGTCGTGACGAGCACGATCGGGATGTGGCTGGTTTTCGGATCCTTGGCGATCGTGCGCGTTGCCTGGAACCCGTTGAGGTTCGGCATCACGACGTCCATCAGGATCAGGTCCGGCAATTCACGACGCGCGACTTCGACGCCGGCAGCGCCATCCTCCGCGGTAATGACCTGGTGGCCGAGCTTCTCGACCGTCCTTTGCATGCCGACCAGCTGTGACGGTGAGTCGTCGACAATCAGTACTCTGGACATTTCTTCGTTTCCCCTGTTGAAGGGCCCATTCTAGACTCGCATCGCCCCGTGGGCTAGCGCCACTCAGCCGATTTTCACGACCGTGCGGCCGAGCGATTTGCCAGCGAGCATGGTATCGAAAACCGAGGGAATGTCAGCAAGCTCGACCCCCCGCTGCGCTATTTGAACCAGATGAGCCGGCTTCCAGTCCCCCGCGAGGCGTTCCCAGACCTGTTCGCGGATCGGCCGCGCGGTTCCGGCGGAGGCGATGCCGAGCAGACTGAGGCCGCGGATGATGAACGGCATGACCGTCGTGGCCAGATCCGCCGATGCGGCAAGTCCGCAACTGGCGATGTTCCCGTAGGGGTGGATCACGCGGCTCAGGCCGGCGAGCATGTCGCCGCCGACGTTGTCGATCGCGCCCGCCCAGCGTGCGGTCTCCAGCGGACGCTGGCCCCAATACAAACCCGTGCGCGCAATGCATTGCCTGGCGCCGAGGCCAATCAGCCAGTCGAATTGCTCGACCTTGCCGGTGATCGCGTGCGCTTCGAAACCCGCACGGGTGAGAATGTCGATCGCAAGGGAGCCAACCCCGCCGGTTGCGCCGGTGACGACAATCGGCCCCATTTCGGGTGTCTGGCCGTTGCGGACCATCTGAAACAGCGACAACGCAGCAGTGAAGCCGGCAGTGCCGAGCGCCATCGACTCGCGCAAGGTCAAGCCCGCGGGCAATGGAATCGTCCATTTCGATTCGAACCGTGCGTACTCGGCATAACCGCCGTCGCGCGTTTCCGACAATCCGCATCCAGTACACAGCACCTGATCGCCTTCCTTGAACGCCGGATCGGTCGACGCGGCGACGTATCCCGCGGCGTCGATTCCGCCATTGAGCGGAAACGTGCGCAGGATCTTGCCCTTGCCGGTCCCGGCCAGCGCGTCCTTGTAGTTGACCGACGAGTAGGCGACCTTGACCAGGACTTCGCCCGGCGAAAGTTCGTCGGCGCGCATCTGCTCGACGCCGCCGTGATAGCCGTTGGCGTCGTTGCGGATACGGAAAGCGCTGAATGCATTCGACATCGTCGTGTCCGTATCCTGGCCGGGTAGTGTCTCGCGTCGACGCAGCGCCGAACGCGAGGTCGATCTTGTTTCAGTTCGCCTTGTGTATCGCCCGCTTGTCGACAGCGAGCGCCGCTTCGTGGACGGCTTCCGACAATGTCGGATGCGCGTGCACGATGCGTGCGAGATCCTCTGCCGAACCCTTGAACTCCATCGCGACGACGCATTCGGCGACCAGCTCGGAAACGTTCGCGCCGACCAGATGCGCGCCGAGAATACGGTCGGTTTCGGCGTGCGCGATGATCTTCACGAAGCCGGCGGGTTCGTTCATCGCGACCGCGCGGCCAACCGCGGCAAACGGGAATGAGCCGGTCTTGTACGGAATATTCTCGGCCTTGCACTGCGCTTCGGTCTTGCCGACCCAGGCGATTTCCGGTTCCGTATAGATGACCCACGGAATGGTCTCGAGATTCACGTGGCCGGCCTTGCCGGCGATGATCTCGGCGACCGCCATGCCTTCCTCGAACCCCTTGTGCGCGAGCATCGGTCCGCGAACGCAATCGCCAACCGCCCAGACGCCTTCGACGCCGGCCCAGCAATGTTCGTCGACGACCACGCGCCCGCGCTCATCGAGCTTGACGCCGGTGTCGTCGCCGAGCACGCCATCGGTGTAGGCGCGGCGACCGACCGCGACGAGCAACTTGTCCACTACCAACTGCTTCTCGCCATCCTTGCCGGCGTAGGTCAGCTGCACTTCGTTGCCCTTGACCTCGGCCTTGGACAGCTTTGCGCCGAGTTCGATCTTGAGGCCCTGTTTGGCAAATTCGCGCGCGGCGGTTTTCGCGACGTCGGCATCGGCGACGCCGAGGAAATCCGGCAGCGCTTCAATGATCGTGACGTCGGCGCCGAGACGCTTCCAGACGCTGCCAAGCTCGAGGCCGATCACGCCGGCGCCGATTACGCCCAGGCGCTTCGGCACGGCCGCGAAATCGAGTGCGCCTGCGTTGTCGACAATGTTCTTCCCGTCGAATTTAGCGAATGGCAACTCGATCGGTGCCGAGCCCGTCGCGATGATCACATTGGTCGCGGCGATCGTCTGCTTCGCTCCATCCGGCGCCGTGATTTCTACCTGGCGTCCCTTCAGCAATTTGCCCTTGCCGAGATACGACGTGATCTTGTTTGACTTGAACAACATCGCGACGCCGCCAGTGAACTGCTTGACGATCTTGTCCTTGCGGCCAACCATCGTGCCGACGTCGATCTTCGCGTCGGTCACGCTGATGCCGTGAACGCCGAAGCTGTGCTGCAGATTCCAGAACTGCCTGGACGAATCGAGCATTGCCTTCGACGGAATGCAGCCGACGTTGAGGCAGGTTCCACCGAGTGCGGCCTTGCCGTCGACGCCTACCCATGAGTCGACGCAGGCGGACTTGAGCCCGAGCTGGGCAGCGCGGATCGCCGCGTGATAACCGGCGGGGCCGCCGCCGATGACGATGACGTCGAAATTGTCCATGCGTATGTCCTTTCTACCGAAGGTCCTCCCGATGCAGGGGAGGATGGTGTTCACGTTGAGGCGATGGTGCGCGAACACCATCCCTGTCCCGCAACTTCCCCGCGAGGGGAAGCGGGCGACGCATCACATCCCGAGCAGCATGCGCTGCGGATTCTCGAGCTGGTTCTTGATGTCGACCAGGAACAGCACGGCGTCCTTGCCGTCGATGATGCGGTGGTCGTAGCTGATCGCGACGTACATCATCGGCGCTGCGACGACCTGGCCGTTCTCGACGATCGCGCGCTCCTTGATCGTGTGCATGCCGAGGATCGCGCTCTGCGGCGGATTCACGATGGGTGTCGAGAACAGCGAGCCGAACGTGCCTCCATTGGTGATCGTGAAGGTGCCGCCGGCGAGATCGTCGAGCGTCAATCCGCCTTCGCGCGCCTTCTTCGCGTAGCCGGCAATCGCTTTCTCGATGTCGGCGAAGCCCATGTTCTGGGCATCGCGCAGCACCGGCGTCACCAGACCCTTGTCGGTCGACACCGCGACGGAGACGTCCTGGTAGCCATGGTAGATCACGTCGTTGCCATCGACCGACGCGTTGACGATCGGATGGCGCTTCAGCGCTTCGCACGCCGCCTTGACGAAGAAGCTCATGAAACCGAGCTTGATGCCGTTGGCTTTCTCGAACTGCTCGCCCAGTTCCTTGCGCATGACCGAGACCTTGGCGAGGTTGATCTCGTTGAACGAGGTCAGCATCGCGATCGAGTTCTTCGACAGCATCAGGCGCTCGGCGATCTTCGTGCGCATGCGCGTCATCGGCACGCGCTCTTCCGGGCGTGCACCCGGTGTCGGTCTAGCAAGCGGCGCTGCGGCAGCGGCAGGCGCGGGCTTGCCGTCGCGCATGAAATTGACGAGATCTTCCTTGGTCACGCGGCCGTCGCGACCGGTCGCTGCGACTTCGTTCGGGTCGATCTTGTTCTCCGTTGCCACGCGCTGACCGGCGGGCGAGAGATCGGCTGTCTTTCCGGCCGCGGCAGCGGGTGCAGCAGCGGGTGCAGCTGCCGGCGTCGCAGCCGCCTTCGGTGCTTCGGCCTTGGCCGGTGCCGCGGCTTTCGCGGCGGGTGCGTCGGCCGCCGCTGCGCCTTCCTCGAGGATCGCGAGGACCTGCTGGCTGGTTACCGTCGCGCCGGTGTCGAACCTGATTTCCTTGAGCACCCCATCGGCCGGTGCCGGCACTTCGAGCACGACCTTGTCGGTTTCGAGATCGACGAGATTTTCGTCGCGCTTGACCGCATCGCCCGCTTTCTTGTGCCAGGTCGCGATGGTCGCGTCGGAAACGGATTCGGGCAGGAC
>JBDSBK010000546.1:0-3641 GCA_039921645.1 Dokdonella sp. | reverse complement strand
TTGTACCTCGCATGGATCGGCATTTCGCTGGTGCGCAGTCGATCCGCATTCGGCGTCGTGCCGGATGTGCAATCGCGACCGATGGCTGCCACGTTTCGCCAGGGCTTGCTGACCAGCCTGCTGAATCCGAAAGCCTACCTGTTCATGCTCGCGGTGTTTCCACAGTTCATGCGGCCTGAATACGGTGCGCTCTGGCTACAGGCCGTCGTGCTCTGGCTGATCATCGCGATCAACCAGGTATGCGTCTACGGAGCTCTCGCGGTGATGGCGGATCGCGCGCGTGCATGGCTGCAGCACAAGCCGCGCGCCGGCGCGATGGCTGCGCGCTCGGTCGGCATGTTGTTGATCGCGGCTGCCGTCGTGACCGGGATCGGTGGCTGGCACCAGATGTAATCGGTGCGGACATCGCGGCGGGTGCGGCTGCTAGAACTTCTCGCCCGCCGGCAACATGCGCCATTCGCCGATCGGCAACTTGGTCAGCGGGACGCGACCGATGCGCAGGCGGCGCATCGTGACGAGTTCGAGTCCGACGGCAGCGCACATGTGGCTCAGCTGTCCGCCTTGCACGTTGCTGATCGCGAAACGCAGGCGCGTTTCGCTTTGCCAGCTGACCTTGCACGGTGGCAGTGGACGTCCGTTGTAGCTGAGGCCGCGCGCCAGCGTGCCGAGCGCATACGGACCCGCTTCGCCACGCACCTCGACGACGAACTCCTGTTCGATTTCGTCCGCGTCTTCGGTGAGTCGGCGCCAGACGCGGCCATCTTGACTCAGCACGAGCAGGCCGCTCGCATCCGTTTCGAGCGGCATCAGCATGGTCAGGTTCTTGTAATGCCGCGGCAGCATGCGCGTCGCATTGGGATCATCGGCCCAGCGCGTTTCCGGCGCGAACAATGCAACGGCATCGATCGATGTCATGCCGAGCGGCTTGTGCAGCAGCACGGTCGACGGCTCGATCGCATCCGGTCGCGTTGTGGGATCGATCTCGATGTTTTCGTCGAGGATCGTGCGCTGCGCATCGGTCGCGACGACGCCATCGATGGTGACGCCGCCATCGGCAATGACGCGCTCGGCTTCCTCATACGAGCACGAGCACAGCTGCGCGACGCGCCGGGTGAGTGTGATGGATTCAGGCATGAGGCGCGATCAATCCGGATGTGCGGCTTGTGCCGGGGCTTGCGCGGCAGCGTTGCCGCGCGCGCAGTCGAGGTGGGTCAGGTACAGGCGCACGTCGAATTCGAGCTGATGGTAGTCGGACGCCATGTGCGTGCATAGCTGGTAGAACGCCTTGTTGTGTTCGCGTTCCTTCAAATGCGCGAGTTCGTGCACGACGATCATCTGCAGGAAAGGTGCCGGTGCATCGCGAAAAACCGTCGCGATGCGGATTTCCCGACTCGCCTTGAGTCGCCCGCCCTGCACGCGCGAAATCGTCGTATGCGTGCCGAGCGCATCGCGCACGACGTGCAGCTTGTTGTCGTAGACGACCTTGTCGAGCGGATCGGTCTTGCGCATGAAACGATCCTTGAGCTCGATCGTGTAGCGGAACAGGGCCTTGTCGCTGCGCACCTCATGCATCTCGCCGTAACGCTCGCGCAGCACCGCGCCGAGGCGATCCTGCGCGATCAGCTCGCGCACGCGCGCAAGCGTGTTTTCGTTGTAGCCGCCGAGGTATTTGAGGTCGTTCATTTGGCAACGATACGGCAGCGCCGTTCGATCGTGTGGAATACGCGTGCGTCATTGCAGTGCGGCGGCTGGTCTGCACGCAGGCGACGAAGCGTTGCGGATTATAGCTGCAGGCTATCAAAAGCATAGGAACAATCGAATTCCGTAAATGAATCGCGTCGCCTAACGTGGCCTGACGCATTCATCAGCCAACGAGGCATGCTTCATGAGCAGCGATCGCAAGACTCTTACCACCGACGCCGGCGCTGCGCTGGCCGACAACCAGAACAGCCTCACTGCCGGCGCGCGCGGTCCGCTGCTGGTGCAGGATCACCAGTTGTTCGAAAAACATGCGCATTTCAACCGTGAGCGCATTCCTGAACGCGTCGTGCATGCGAAGGCATCGGCTGCGTTCGGTACGCTGACCATCACCCACGACATCACGCGCTACACGCGTGCGAAGGTGTTCAAGCCCGGCACGCAGACGCCGATGCTTGCGCGCTTTTCGACGGTGGCGGGCGAGCGCGGGGCGGCGGATGCCGAACGCGATGTACGCGGTTTCGCGCTGAAGTTCTACACCGACGAAGGCAACTGGGACCTCGTCGGCAACAACACGCCGGTGTTCTTCATCCGCGATCCGTACAAGTTTCCCGACTTCATTCATACGCAGAAACGCGACCCGCGCACGAACATGCGCAATCCAGTGGCGATGTGGGACTACTGGTCGCAGTCGCCCGAATCGCTGCATCAGGTCACCACCCTGATGAGCGACCGCGGACTGCCCGCCACGCTGCGCCATATGCACGGCTTCGGCAGCCATACCTTCAGTTTCTGGAACGACGCCGGCGAACGCCATTGGGTCAAGTTCCACTTCAAGACGCAGCAGGGCATCCGCAATCTCGACAACGCCGACGGCGCCAGGCTCATCGGCGAGGACCGCGAATCGCATCAGCGTGATCTGTACGAGGCGATCGAGCGCAAGGATTTTCCGAAGTGGACACTGTATGTGCAGCTGATGCCCGAAGCCGATGCGGAAAACACCTGGTACAACCCGTTCGATCTGACCAAGGTGTGGCCGCACAAGGATTACCCGTTGATCGAGGTTGGCGTGATGGAGCTCAACCGCAACCCGGACAACTATTTCGCGCAAGTGGAACAGTCGAGTTTCTCGCCCGCGAGCGTCGTTCCCGGTATCGGTTTCAGCCCGGACAAGGTGCTGCAGTTCCGTCTGTTCTCGTACGCCGATGCAGCGCGCTATCGCCTCGGCGCGAATCACGAGCAGTTGCCGGTGAACCAGCCGCGCTGCCCGGTGAACAACTATGCACGCGACGGTGCGATGCGCTTCGGCGACAACGGCGGCGGCAACGTCAACTACGAGCCGAATTCGTTCGGTGGTCCGGTTGAAGATCCTTCGGTGAAGGAGCCGCCGCTGAGGATCTCCGGCGATGCCGATCGCTACGACCATCGCATCGGCAATGACGACTACCGGCAACCCGGCGATCTTTTCCGCCTCATGAACGCGGATCAGCAGCAACAGATGTTCGGCAATATCGCTGCGGCGATGCAGGGTGTGCCCGAAGCGATTGTCCGGCGCCAGCTCGGGCATTTCGCAAAAGCCGATCCGGCGTATGCGGCAGGCGTAGCGGAAAAGCTCGGATTTAAGGTCTGACGCGCGATACCAGCGTCCAGGCGTTCGCCCGGCTGCATGCCGGGCGAACGTGAAAGGGCAGGGGTGAATCGCGATTACGCAGGGCGAACGACGCAGGCTGTACCATCCGCGCCTCCCCACCCTGAGAGTTGCCCATGAGCCTGTCGATGTATGACGCATCCGTTCCCGTGTTCAAGCAATTGCTCGTCGCGCTCGACGAATGCCTGAGCAAGGCCGAAGCGCACGCGGCCGAGAAGAAGTTCGAACCGAATGCATTGCTGCAGGCACGCCTGTTCCCGGACATGTTCGCGCTCGTGCGCCAGGTGCAGATCGC
>JBDSBK010000545.1:0-13159 GCA_039921645.1 Dokdonella sp. | reverse complement strand
ACATCCCGCAACTCGGGGAAGTCGCGCAGGACGTCCTGCAGACGGTAGTAGGGAATCTGACTGCACAGGTGATGCACGTGATGCACGCCGATATTCGCGGTGAACCAGCGCAGCACCAACGGCAGATCGTAGTGCGAGCTTCCGTGCAGCGCAGCGTCGCGCACGTTCCAGTTCTCGCTTTTTTCCCAGTACGTCTCTTCGAACTGGTGCTGCACGTAGAACAGCCAGACGCCCGCCGCTGCGCCGACGAGGAAGATCGACACGTGGATGAGCAGAAATGCTTTCAAGCCGACAATCCAGATCAACGCGCCGGCGACGACGGCAAATGCGGCGGTAGTTCCCATCGTGCTCAGCCATGGGCGCCATCCGTCGCGCATCATGCCCATCGGCAAGCGGTGTTGCAGCAGGAACAGATAGGCCGGTCCGACGCCGAACATCACGATCGGATGTCGATAGATGCGGTAGCGCAGACGATCGCGCGGCGTGCGTGCCTGGTACTCGGCCACCGTCAAGGTATCGACATCGCCGATGCCGCGACGCGCGAGGTTTCCCGACGTGGCGTGATGCTGCGCATGCGTGCGCCGCCAGTAGTCATATGGCGTCAACGTGAGCACGCTGATCGCGCGACCAATCCAGTCGTTCGCGCTGCGGCTCGCGACAAACGCATAGTGTCCGCAATCGTGCTGAATCAGGAACAGCCGCACGAGAAAACCCGCGGCCGGCAGCAGCAACAACGCGTAGAGCCAGTAGTGTCCGAGGGAAAGGGCCTGGTACATCAGGAACCAGACCAGCGCAAAAGGGATTGCGGTGATTGCCAATTCCCACGTCGCTCGCAGCGCATCGGGTCGGCGATAGACGGTCAGCTTCCGTCCCCAGCTGGTGGCATCGAGTTTCGGTTTCGCGTGATCGGCACTTGGCATCTTCGTCTCTTGGTCTCCCACAACGCGAACCGCACGTGGTCGTGCGATAGACGGCCGGCAAGGGTTGCGTACCAGCGGAAGTGGGGGGATGAAAGCCGTGGGAAGCGCCAGCGGCCGTGGATGGCATCGGATTCTTGAAATCGACCGGATGAGGTCGGCGATTCGGCGGCAGGCGCGTTCGCTTCTTCGGCGGCGCCGCGAAATCCGGTACGTTCCGTGAAGGTAGCACCGCCGAAGCCATTGCGGTAGGACTTTCATGTCGGCGCGGCGCGTCTTCTATCGCTCTTGGCATTGCGCCGCCGAGACCATGCGCGTGTGCGTCGTCAGAGGTCGAGCATCAGGGCGAAATCCATCGCAGCGATCGATTCAGGTGGGGTCTTCTGCCGACCCAATGTGGACATGAGTCAGAGACGAGTCAGACCAGCGCACCTATCGGGTCGCGGGCGACGCTCCGATGTTGCGATCGAGAAATGCGCTCACCTTGCCGAAAAGATCCTCGATGTTCTTTTCGTCGTAGAACCCATGCCCTTCGGTGCGCTGGTACAGCCACTCGTGCTCGATGTGCGCCTTGTTCAGCGCCGAACGCAATGTCTCCCCCTGCACCGGCGGAACCCGCCAGTCCTGGCCGCCGACGATGATCATCGTCTTCGCCTTGAGTCGGTCCAGGTGCGCGACCGGCGAGCGGTCCCACAACTGCTCGCTGTCTTCTCCGAGCACCTGCTTCAGATAGTTCTCGCCGGACGATGACTGCGGAATGTCGCCACGCGTTTTCATCAGGCGCAGGTCGTACACGCCGACATAGCCGATCGCACATCGATACAGGTCCGGCTCCTTCACCGCGCCTTCGAGTGCGGCGTAACCGCCGTAGCTGCCGCCGAAGATGCAGATGCGTTTCGGGTCCGCGACGCCCTGCGCGATCGCCCAACGCGTCGCGTCGGTCACGTCGTCCTGCATCTTGCCGCCCCACTCGCGATAGCCGGCCACTTTGAAGTCGTGGCCGTAGCCGCCGGAGCCGCGATAGTTGACCTGCAGAACGCCGTAGCCGCGGCTCGCCAACATCTGCACATAGGGATCGAACTCCCATTCGTCGCGGACACCGTAGGGACCGCCGTGCACGAACACGACGAGCGGCAGGTTCTTCGCTTCCTCCCTGCCGGCCGGCCGCGTCAGATAGCCTTGCAACGAGAGGCCGTCGCGCGCCTTCAACGCGAACGGTTCCATTGCCGCCATCTGTTCCGGCTTGATCCACGGCCGGTTCGCAAGCAGGAAACTCGCCTTGCGCGTCTTCGCGTCGTAGAGGAAAAACTGACCGGGATCGCGATCGCTCCTGACCGAGAAAACGACCTTGCTGCCGTCGGTCGAACTGCTGGTGATGCGCACGTCCTCGCCCGGAAACTGCTGCATGAGATCGGCCAGCAGCTTCGCTTCCGGCGCCTTGCTGTCGATCAACGTGGTCGCCATCCGATCGGGCATCGCGCGCAGCGCGATGGCATCCTGGTTGTCGAATGCGGGGACGAGTTCGACGAGCCCGCTGACACTGCCGCTCCACAACGTGGTCAGCTTGCGCGTCGCCACGTCCCAGGTGCACAAGCCGCCGACGTGATGCGCACCGCTGCAATCGAAGTAGGCCTTGTCTTCCTTGCGATTGAATCCCAGCGGCGTCATCCGCTGATGATCCTTGTTCTCGTCGAGCACGAGTTCCCACTTTGCATCGTCGTTGGCCCGATACCAGATCTTCGATGCCTGATCGACGTCGGTGCCGAACGCGAAGCGCACGACGCCGTGGTGATCGGTGATGAAATCCGCATCGCGCAGCGGCGATGTGGTCACTGGCGAGGTGACGCCGGTATAGAGGTCGATCTTCTCGACCGTCGGATACACGCCATTGCTGCCATTGAACGCGTACGCAGCGATCAGCGCATGCTTGGGATCGTCGCGCAGAGGATCGACGAGCGCCGCAGCAGCGCGCCGGCTGGTCGCGTGCGCGATATGCGTTGCGCCCTGTTTGCCGGCGCGAAGCCCGAACAGCACGCCGTCGCCGGTGCCGTCCGCGTTCACCGCATACAGTTCGCCGGTTTGCGCGGGCACCTCCAGTGCTCCGCTGCGTTCACCGATGGTGTACATGACCCGATCCGGCGCGACCCACCAGAATTTCGCGAGCTCGCGCGACTCGCGCGGGCGCAAATTCACGCCTTTCATGTCGGCGAGCCGGATCAGCGACAGCACTGCCTTGCCGTCGACGACGACGTTGGCCGCGAGGTAGTCGCCGTTCGGTGAAATCTTGACGTTGCGATATTGCTCGTGCCGCGCGAAATCGGCGAGCGACACCTCGGCATGCGCGGGCAACAGGTGGGCACCTGCAACAGCGGCAATCGGAATCCACAAAGACCAGCGTAACGGCGGCATTGGAAAGCTCCTTTTCTGACGGCGGCCTTTTTTCACGGCAGCCTTCCCGAACAATGGCATGCAGCCGTCAATCGCGACGCGACGCTCAGGTTTTCGCGTTCACGCGTCCATAGCGATCCTCGAGTCGAACGATATCGTCCTCGCCGAAATAGTCGCCACATTGCACTTCGATCAGATGGATGTCCGTGGCGGTGGGGTTTTCGAGGCGGTGGACCGTGTTCATCGGGATATAGGCCGACTCGTTGCGCTCGAGCATGAATTCCTCTTCGCCGATGCGCACTTTTGCGGTTCCCGCGACCACGGTCCAGTGTTCGCTGCGGCGATGGTGCAGCTGCAGCGACAGAACATGTCCCGGCTTCACGGTCAGGCGCTTGACCTTGCAGTCGTTGGAATCCTCGAGAATCGTGTAGCTGCCCCACGGCCGATGCACGGTCTGGTGCACGCTCGCCGCGGCGTGATTGGTTGCGCGCAGGCGCTCCACCACGAGCTTGACTTGCTGCGCGCGCTCGCGGTGCGACACCAGCACCGCATCGCCGGTATCGACGATGACGAGGTCCTTGACGCCGACCGCGGCGACCATGCGCGTATCGGACTGGATGTAGCAATTTTCACTCTCGACCACGATCGCCTGGCCGCGCACGCGATTGCCATCGCTGTCGGCGGCATCGAGATCGCTCATCGCCTTCCACGAACCGATGTCGCTCCAGTCGAACGTTGCAGGAACCACCGCGACTTTCGGCGCACGCTCCATGATCGCGTAGTCGATCGAGATGTCCGGCTGCGCGAGGAACGCTTCGCGATGGAATTCAATGGGGCTTTCGTGATTCATCGCGTGCGCATGGCAGGCTTCGGCTGCCCGCAGCACATCGGGACACGTCTGCGCAGCGACCGCGAGCAAGGCATCCGCGCGGAAACAGAACATGCCCGAGTTCCACACGTAGTCGCCGGATGCGACGTACGTCTCCGCAGTCTGCATGCTCGGCTTTTCGACGAATGCGCCCACCTGACGGCCTTCGCGGCCGGCAATCGCCTCGCCCATGCGGATGTAGCCGAAGCCGGTTTCCGGATGCGTCGGACGGATGCCAAACGTGACGAGCCAGCCATCGTTGGCGAGCGCCGCAGCGCGCTGCGCATCGGCGAGGAACGCATCGATGTCGCGAATCAGATGATCGGCGGGCAGGATCAGCAGTACCGCATCCGCGCCGACGCGATCGCGCGCGTGCAGCGCCGCGAGCACGACGGCCGGCGCGGTATTGCGACCGGCTGGCTCGAGCAGGAATGGCAGCTTGTCCAGATCCGCACCCGCATGTTGCGCATACTCATCGCGGGTCAGGAAGTAGTAATCGCGGCCGGTCACCGTGAGTACTTGACCGCCATCGGCGCAACGCAGCGCGCGATCGAGCGTTTTCTTCAGCAGCGACTCGCCATCGCCCATGCGCATGAACGGTTTCGGATAAGCGCTGCGTGAAACCGGCCAAAGACGCGTGCCGGCTCCACCGGAAAGAATGACGGGTACAAGCATTTACTGAACTCCAGCAACGGCAACGACGCCGCTTTCAAGCCCCCCCTTCAAGGGAAGGGTCGGGTGAGGATGGTGTTGCGCGCGACCTCCGCCAACACCGCTCTCAAGCCTTTCGGCCAATTCCCCAATTGTAGCCCGAACACGCTTTCGAGCCGGCTGCAGTCGAGCACGGAGTACGCCGGCCGCCGCGCCGGGGTTGGATACTCGGCCGTCGCGATCGGCACCACACGCGGAACACGTGCGATCAGCCCGCGCGTCGACGCCTCACGAAAAATCGCCTCGGCGAACTCGAACCAGGTGCATTGTCCGCCGGCGACGAGGTGGTAGATGCCATCCAGCGAGCGCGTCGACGAGGCATGCATATCGCGCCACCGCACCAGCGCCGCTGCCGTGGCGTCGGCGATCCAGCTTGCCGGCGTAGGTGCACCGACCTGATCGGCAACGATGCGCAGTTCTTCGCGTTCGGCTCCAAGGCGCAACATCGTGCGCAGGAAATTGCCGCCGCGTGACGCGTAGACCCAGGCGGTGCGGAAAATCAGGTACGCCGCGCCACTCCCGCGCAAGGCTTCTTCGCCAGCGAGCTTGCTGTGTCCGTACGCACCATGCGGCGCGGTTGCATCGCCTTCGCGGTAGGGTCGTCTCGCGCTGCCGTCGAAAACGTAGTCGGTCGAGTAGTGCACGACGAGCGCGTCGTGCCGCGCCGCCCAGTCACCGATCTGCGCCAGGGCGAGGTGGTTGATCCGATCGGCAAGATCGGGCTCGTCTTCCGCGCGGTCGACCGCGGTGTACGCCGCGGCATTGACGATGACATCCGGATTCGCCACTTCCATCGCCTGCGCCAGCGAAACCGGCTCGGCGAGGTCGGCGCGCAGGCACGGCCTGCCATTCGCGAGTTCACCGTCGCGCGTCGCCGAAATCACTTCGCCAAGCGGCGCAAGCGAGCGCAGCAGTTCGAAACCGACCTGACCGTTTGCGCCGAGCAGCAGGATTCTCATGCCGAGGGCGCGCAGACAGACAAGCGACACTCAATGACATCGTCCCTGCGCAAACCGCAATCCATCGCGACGGGCGCGAGTGCGAAACTGGATTTCCGCTTGTGCGCGGATGACAAAAAAAACATGCAACGAAGCGGGTTCATGTGGAGAAGGCCGGAAGCTTGTCCCGTGCCACATCGGCCAAAAATGGAGCGCGCGCATCCTTGTCCGACAGCGAAGGTTCCGCGATCGGCCAGTCGATCGCGAGGGCGGCGTCGTTCCAGCGGATGCCTGCGTCGGCAGCGCGGTCGTAGGTGGCGGTGCACTGGTAGACGAAGGTTGCGCTTTCCGACAACACCGCGAAGCCGTGCGCGAAACCTTCCGGCACCCAGAAATGGCGTTTGTTGGCGGCAGACAGAATCGCCGCGGCCGAGCGGCCATACGTCGGCGAGCCGACGCGGATGTCGACCGCGACGTCGTAGACCTCGCCTTCGAGTACCGACACGAGCTTGCCCTGGGGATTGGGCCATTGGTAGTGCAAGCCGCGCAGCACGCCCTGCGCCGAGCGCGAGACGTTCGTCTGCACGAAGTCCAGGTCGAGGCCGGCCTCGAGGAACCGCGCACGGTTGAAACTTTCATAGAAGAATCCGCGCGCATCGCCGTGCACCGCCGGCTCGATCACGACGCATCCAGGCAGATCGGTCTTGATGATCTTCACGCGCTGCGAGCCTGCTTCACGAGGCCGAGCAGATACTCGCCGTAGCCGTTCTTCGCCAGCGGCGCGGCGAGTCGCAGCACCTGCTCGGCATCGATCCAGCCGTGCTGGAATGCGATCTCTTCAGGGCAACAGACCTTGAGTCCCTGCCGGCGCTCTATCGTCTCGACGTAGTTCGATGCTTCGACGAGCGACTCGTGCGTCCCGGTGTCGAGCCATGCGTAGCCGCGTCCGAGTTTTTCCAGCATCAGATTGCCGGCGTCGAGGTAACAGCGGTTGAGGTCGGTGATTTCAAGTTCGCCGCGCGGCGATGGCTTCAACGCCGCAGCGTAGTCGCACACCTTCGCATCGTAGAAATACAAACCGGTCACCGCCCAGCTCGAACGCGGCTCCGCGGGTTTTTCCTCGAGCCCGATCACGCGACCGGCCTTGTCGAATTCGGCGACGCCGTAGCGTTCGGGATCGCGTACCCAGTAACCGAAGACGGTCGCGCCATGCGCGCGCTCGGCGGCGCGAGCAAGCGTCTCGGTGAAGCCATGGCCATAAAAGATGTTGTCGCCGAGCACGAGGCAACTCGGCTGGTTGGCGATGAATTCGCGACCGATAAGGAACGCCTGCGCGAGCCCATCCGGCGACGGCTGCACCGCGTAGCTGATCGAGATGCCCCACTGCGAACCAACACCGAGCCGGCGCTGGAACAAGGCCTGCTCATGTGGCGTGTTGATCACGAGCACGTCGCGGATGCCGGCGAGCATCAGCGTCGACAGCGGGTAATAGATCATCGGCTTGTCGTACACCGGCAGCAATTGCTTGCTCACGGCTTGGGTCACCGGATACAAGCGCGTGCCGGAACCGCCAGCGAGGATGATGCCTTTGTTTGTTGCCATGTCGTTCCGTGTCAACTTGCCCGCTTGCTTGAAAGCCCTCCTCTTCAAGGGGAGGGTTGGTTGGTGATGGTGTCGCTACTGACATCATTTCCCTTGCACGAACTGCACTCTGACGCGCGCGCGTTGCATCCATCTACCAGGACGGCGGTTGTCACCCGACACCATCCCCACCCAACCCTCCCCTTGAAGGGGAGGGCTACGCAGCATCGCGGCTTCCGCCGCTCCCACATTCGCTCAGTTCGCAATCTGTCTGGTTCACGCCCCACCCAAGCGTTCCATCCGGTAACTGCCATCGAGCACGCGTCCCACCCAATCCTGATTCGCAAGATACCAGTCGACCGTGCGCGCGAGACCCGATTCGAACGATTCGGTTTGGCGCCAGCCAAGGTCGTTCCTGATCTTGCCCGCATCAATCGCATAGCGCCGATCATGCCCGGGCCGATCCTTGACGAAGCTGATCAGCGATTCGCGCTTGCTTCCGTCCGCGAGCGGGCGGCGTTCGTCGAGCAGCGCGCAGATCGTCTTCACGACATGGATGTTTTCGCGCTCGGCATCGCCACCGACGTTGTAGACCTCGCCGACGCGCCCGATCTCGAGCACGCGCCGGATCGCGGCGCAGTGGTCGCCGACGTAGAGCCAGTCGCGCACATTGCGGCCATCGCCGTACACCGGCAGCGCATCGCCCGCGAGCGCCTTCTGGATCACCAGCGGAATGAGCTTTTCGGGGAACTGATACGGCCCGTAATTATTCGAGCAATTCGTGGTCAGCACCGGCAGCCCGTAGGTGTGATGGAACGCGCGCACCAAGTGATCGGATGCGGCCTTCGACGCCGAGTACGGCGAGTTCGGCTGGTAGGGCGAATCTTCACGGAAACGACCGACCGGGCCGAGCGAACCATAGACCTCGTCGGTCGACACGTGCAGAAAACGGAACGCATCCTGGCGATCGAGCGCAAGCGCGCGCCAGTAGGCCAGCGAGTGTTCCAGCAAGGTCAGCGTACCGACGACATTGGTCTGCACGAACGCGGCCGGACCATCGATCGAGCGGTCGACATGCGATTCCGCCGCGAAATTCACGATCGCGGTCGGCTGATGCTCGGCAAGTACGCGCTGGACGCAGGCGGCATCGCCGATATCGCCCTGCACGAACGTGTAGTCGGGATGGGCGCTGACCGACGCCAGCGTGTCGAGGTTGCCGGCATAGGTCAGCAGATCGAGATTGACGATGCGCACGCTGCCCTGCGCGAGCGCGTCAAGCACGAAATTACCGCCAATAAAGCCGGCGCCGCCGGTGACGAGCAGGGTTTTCATTGCGTTGCAGGTTCCCGAAACGAAAAGCCGCAGGCGCGGCCGCGTGTATCGTAGCGGCAGCCTGTGCGCAAGGCGAATCGCGGTGGTGCATTGCCGCAGTGGCCGCGCTCGCGCAAATCGAGTTACCTTGGCAGCGCGCAGCCCGCCCCGCCCGCGCGGAGTATTTGGAAGCCCATGAAGAAATTCTGCATTGCCGTTCTGCTGGCGCTATTGCTGCCCTACGTCGTGTACACCGGCGCGATGTACCGCAAGCAGGCTTCGATCCTGTTTCCGGCTGCCTCCACGGATGCGCATGCGTTCGAAAAGGCGCTGCCTGCGGGCGCGACCCTGATCGAAGTTCCGGTGGCGTTCGGCAAGGCGCGCGCGGTGTACTGGCCTCCACGCGATCGGACCAAACCGGCGCGCGCGATCTGGTATGCGCACGGCAACTACGAGACGGTGCAGAATTCCTTCGCACTGGTGCAACCGCTGGTCGAGCACGGCTTTGCGGTGATGCAATTCGAGTACCCCGGTTACGGCGGCGCGGATGGTATGCCGGAATATGACGCCATCGGCGAAGCCGCAGATGCGACTTGGGACTGGCTGGCACGGCAACCAGAAGTCAATCCCCAACGCATGGTAGCGATGGGCTACTCGATCGGTGGCGGACCTGCCGCCGAGATGACCCAGCGCCGCAACGTGGCCGCGCTCGCCCTGCTGTCCACCTACACCTCGATCACGGACATCGCGTGGAAGTATGCGTTGCCGCCGTTTCTGGTGCGTTTTCCCTACGACAATGTCGCCCGCGTGGCCGAGTTCAAAGGTGCTGTCTTCCTCGAACACGGCCGCCACGACGAAGTGATTCCGTTCGCTCATGGCCAACGCCTTGCCGAGGCCGCACCGCGCGCGGAATTTTTCGCGCAGGACTGCGGACACGCCGATTGTCGCTTCGACCAGACGGTATTCGCACAGCGTTTGCCCGCGTGGCTCGCAGCCACCCAAGGCAAGCCCGGTAGCTGAAGCGCTTCTGAGCGCCTTTTCGCATCGACACTGGTGCGCTCAGTGATGCGGCGCCACCGCCGGCCGCTCCTCCGACAGCATCAGCAATACCGGATTCGCCGGCACCCACCCGGGTGGCAGCGTGCGCGCGGCACCCGCACGATCAGCCTGTCGTTGCCAGGCTTCCCACTCGCCAAACTCGGCTAATTCCTGCTGCAGCTGTTCGGCAGCGCCTGGCGTTTTGTTCTCGAACTGGCTCAGCCATACGTATTGGCGCCGATATTCCTTCGCCTCTGCTTCGAGCGGCGTGGCCTTGTACAGCCGTCGCAGGATGGCGCTGCTGATCATGCGCGAAAGTATCGTCGCGTCGGCTGAGCGCATGCCCTTTTCAGCGAATGCGCCACAGGCATTGCGCAGGAAGGGGAATTCGCGCATTGCGGCACTGTCGGGCTTGCATGCGTGCACGATGTCGACAAACACTGGCAGCGGCGCACTGTCAACGGCATCGCGCCGCAACGAGGGGGCCACCTCACCTTCGTCGACCACCGCCTGCATCGGCAACAGGATCGACGCAGGCGCCGGCTCATCCCGCAACGCCGTGCGCAGCAGGCCCGCGTAAACACCCAGGTAGTCGTCAAAGCGCGATGCCTGCGCCGCATGCCGGATCAGCTCCGCCAATGCCTGATCCGACAGCGGCGCTTCTTTTGGCCACAGCACCCAGTGCACCGCGTTGTCAGGGAAGGCTGCAGTCAGGCGCGCGTAGTAGTCCGGATGCGCGCACGGCTGCGGCTGCACATGACAGGCAAGCGCGGCGACATACAGCGCGAGCGGATCATCCGCATGCGCGTCGACCAGGCGCTGCAAGACGGCCGCATGCGCTTCGCTTGATCTGCCCTCGATACCGCGCGGAATGCCGATCAAGGCAGCCGCGACCAGGCTGTCGCGGTCGCCCTTTTGCGCCAGTCGCACGACCTGGGCCTGGCGGTATTCTTCGCCAAGTTGATCGACGATCTCGGCCAGCAAGGCAGCGACCACATCCGCTTTGTTGACGGCGGTCAGCGCCGCGCGGAACGATGTCAGCAAGGCACGCTGCGCCGCTGCATCGCCGGAAAGATTCTGCTTCAGCCACGCGACCGCATGCTTTGCGCTGCTAGCGCGCTCATCACGTGCTGCATCGCCGGCCGGAAACGCGGCTGCCATCAAGCCAGCGAGCTGGCGCATGCGCTCCGATTGCGCACTCGCGATGCGCTGCTCCTGATCCGCTTGGGCGCGCGCATGCTCGGCTCGCTGCCACTGCCAGCCCGTCGAAGCAAGACCGATCAGCATGGACAGGAACGCCAGGACCGTCGCCAACGCGAGCGCGGGATGGCGGCGCACGTTGCGCCAGACTCGCTCGTGCCAAAGCTGCCGGCGCACGCTGACGCTGTTGCCATCGCGATAGCGAGCGAGATCCGCGGTCAACTCGCGCACGCTTGCGTAACGTTGGTGCGGATCGGCCCGCAGGCACTTCAGGCAGATTGCATCCAGATCGTACGCAATCGTGCGGTCGCGCAGGCGCAGGGATGGAATGCGACCGTGTGGCGGTGCCTGCGCATCGTCCCCTGCTCGGGGCGGCACTCCACTGAGGAGCTCGTGCAGGATTGCGCCCAGCGCGTAAACATCGGTGCGCGCATCCAGACGCGCGCCGGCACTGCGTTGTTCCGGCGACATGTATGCCGGCGTGCCGGACATCTCCAGCGCGTCGACACCGCCATCGGCATCCACATGCCTGGCCAGGCCGAAGTCGCCAATCAACGCTTGCGCGTGCTCGTCGAACAGCACGTTCGCCGGCTTCAGATCCAGGTGCAGCAAGCCGAGACTGTGCGCGTAGTCCACGGCGGCACCAAGTTTGAGCAACAGGTTGACACTGTCCGCATGCGTCATCGGCGTCGCCACGATGCGTTCGGCCAAGGTCTGTCCGCGCAGCAGCGGCATCGAGAAAAAATGCATGCCATCGATGGCGCCGACCTCGAACACGGGCACGATATTCGGGTGATGCAGACGCGCCGCCGCGCGCGCTTCGGCGAAAAAGCGTTCGACCGCCGACGTCTTGTGCGCCAGACCACCGACGATGAATTTGAGTGCGACCTCGCGGGCGAGGCTGATCTGGCGCGCACGAAACACCACGCCCATGCCACCGCGGCCGATGCGTTCGAGCAATTCGTAGTCGCCGAAACGGCAGTCGTCGGGATCATCGAGATCAAGCTCGTCCCACAGCATCGCCTCGGGTGCAGCAAGCTCGGCCAGGCCCAGGCGCGCGATATCGAGATCGGCCTGCGAAAGGATCGATAGCTGCCCGGAGTCATGCGGTTCGATCATGCGTCTGCTCCCATCGCCAGCGCCGCGCGCAGTTCGGCAAGATCCGTCTGCGCGTGTGCGGCATCGACGCTCAATTGGGCGAGCGCCGCTCGCACTGCCTTCTGGAAGCGCGTGCGCAATCGTTTCAATTGCACCGCGAGCGTATTCGGCGCCGCGTGCAAACGCGTGCCGAGCGCGGCGAGCTCGCCGTGCGCGGGCGCCTCCGACAGCCAGGGTTGCAATGCATCGAAGATTTCGCCGCGTCCATCATGCGCGTACTCTCCGCGCAACTCGGTGAGCGCGATACGCACCAGACAAAGCGCAAATTCCAGATCGAACTGGCGCTCCGGTGTCTGCGCATCCGTGCCTTCAGCCACCGCCGTACCGAACACCTCGAATCGTCGATGGCCGGCATCGCGCTGCTGCGCGAGGAAGCGCCGCAGCAGCGTCAGCAGGAAATGACGGAAGCAACCAACCTGCGGATCGGCGCGCGACCACCAGCCGTCGCTGATCGAACGCAACAGGAATTCCTGGGCCAGGTCGTCGGCATCGCGCGCGAGCTGGCTGCGGCGGAAGAAACCGAGGATCACGGGGCGATAGTCGCGCACGAGCTCGCCCCAGGCCGCCGCGACCTCAGCCGAGCTGCGGTCGCTAGCCTGGATCAGGCTCCAGCGCGTGGTCGGAAATGCCGCCATGGATGGATCATCGCATGCGCTGCGGACGCCTCAATGCGCTGCTGGGCTGCGCTCTTCCGAGAGCAGCAACAGGTTCGGATCCTGCGGCATCCAGTCTGCCGGTGGTGTGCGCAATGCGCCCAGACGTTCGACGCAGCGCTGCCATGCTTCCCACTCGCCCAGATCCATAACCTCGCTTTGCAACTGTTCCTGATACGCCGCCGTACTCGCCGCCAGCTGCTGACCGAGCCAGACATAGCGGCGCCGGGATTCCTTCGCGGCGGTGTCGTCCGGCGTGCCCTTGGCGAGGCGACGCAGCATTGCGCCTCCGATCATGCGCGTCAGAATCGCCCCGCTGTGATCGGCGATCAGGCGATGCGCCAGATCGATGCAGTCCGCGCGCTGCTGGCTGACAGCCGTCTTGCACAACACGAC
>JBDSBK010000544.1:0-8324 GCA_039921645.1 Dokdonella sp. | reverse complement strand
ACGTCTTCGCCGGCGACATTCTGCAATTCGATAGCGACATGCTCGAGCACGTGGCCGAGCCAGGTGCCCTCGCCTTCGCGCATGCGCCGAATGAACCCGCCCGGTTCGCGGTACGAACAGCCGTGTTGTTCAAGGCCCGGCAATGCCGCGACGAGGCCGTCGACGAAGGCGGCGCCAAGGCGACCCGTCGGCCATTGTTCGAGTTCGCCCAGGTCCAGTTCGAGCCGGATGACCGGGAAATGCGCGTACAGCGAAGGGCCGACGAAAACCGAGCGATCGAGTATGCGCATGCGGGAACCTCGTTGCGAAGCGATGGGAGACTCAGTGCGTGTTCTTGGACACCGCGAGCGATCCGGCACTCGCCTGTCGCGTCTGCAGGTTGAACGTCGCACCGGCAATCAGGATATGGATCTTCAACCCGAGCAGGCAGACGGGATCGTCTTCGCCGGCCTGGTCCATCGAGGAGAACTGCAATTCGCCCGCATCGACGACGGTGACCGCGCCGCTGCCTTCGACTTCGAGCACGTTGTCCGGCCGGATGAACGCCGCCGTGTCCTCGTCGAGACCGATGCCGACCGCGAACGGGTTGTACGCAAGCGCCGCGAGCAGGCGGCCGAGTCGGTCGCGTTGGCGAAAGTGCTGATCGATCACGAAGCGGTTGGTGAGACCCAGCCCCGGCGCAAGACGCACGCTGCCCGCAGTCGGCGACGAGCCTTCCTTGCCGAACGCGATCATGTGCTCGGACAGGATGCTGGCGCCCGCACTGGTGCCGCCGACGTGCACGCCGCTCGCATTGCGCGCACGGATCAGGCGCGCGATCGGCGTGCCGCCGAGCATCGTCGCGATGCGCATCTGGTTGCCGCCGGTGAAGAAAATGCCGCTCGCCTGTTCGATGCGCTGCAGGCGGTTGCGCTCTTCGGTGTCGCGCCGCGTGTCGAAATCGAGTGCGGTGACGCGTCCTGCGCCGAGGTCGGAAAAGATCTGTTCGTAGCGCCCACCGGTTTCGGCCAACTGGCTCGCGGTAGGGATCACGACGATGTCGGCGTCGGCGCCGCCGCACAGATCGACGAAACGCTCGAGGATACGCGGGTCGTTTTCTTTTTCCTCGGCACCGCCAATCGGAACGATCCAACCGCGCTCTTCACCGTCGCGGACCTTGCTGGGACACATGCTGTCGCTCTCGCTGTTTCAAAGTAGTGGACGGACTATCTGTACACGGACCGCGGCCGGGCCGCAATCTCGGGCGGATTCGAGTCGGGTTTCAAGGAAAAGCATCGCGGCTGAAGCCGCTCCCACAAAAGTGCTTCGAGTCCTTTCCTTTGAGCTCTTGCCTTCAAGCTCTTGCCTTCGAGCCCTCCCCTTCAAGCCATTGCCTTCAAGCCCTTGCCTTCAAGCTCTTGCCTTCAAGCTCTTGCCTTCAAGCCCTCCCCTTCAAGGGGAGGGTTGGGTGGGGATGGTTTGCGCGACCTCCGCAACGAACGACACCATCCCCACCTGAATCCTCCCCTTGAAGCGGAGGACTTCAGAGCGAAGCCGCTTCAATCATTTTTTCAGCAACGGAGGCCTTCAGAGCCAGCCTCCTGCGCGCGTACGCATCACGCCGAAGCGCCTGCCTCGAACGTGCCACGACGCACGCACTGGCCATCGCGCACATGCACGACACCGCCGACAATCACGTCGCGTGCGGCGCCGGCGTCGTCGAGTACGACCATGTCCGCATCGGCACCCACGAGGATGTTGCCCTTGGCCCCCAGTCGCAGCAGGCGTGCGGGATTGCTGGTGAAGGCCGGCAGCGCGCGCTCCAGCGGCACGCCGCGTTCGACGACTTCGCGCAGCGATTGCAGCAGCGCGCCTGCGTCGCCGACATCCATGTGCGACACGTGACCCTGCGCGTCGAAGCATGGCAGGCAGCCGCCTGCGTCGGAGCTGATCGTCAGGTTGGCCGCAGGCACGCCGCGGTCGAAGGCACGGATCAGCGCGTCCGCCGCGCTCCACGCGTCCTCGCCGTCCGCAACCGGAAATGCGGTGATGTCGATCGTGCTGCCACCGTGTGCGAGGTCGAGCGCTTCCTCGAACAAGGCCTTGCGCCGGTTCACGTGGGTGGGATGGAACACGCGCGGCGGCAATTCGCTTTCCGCGAGCGCACGGCGCACGAGGTCGAGTCCGCGCGGACCGTCGCCCAGATGCAGATGAAGGATACCGGCCTTGCCGGTCATGAGGCCGGCGACGTGGGTGTCCGAGGCGAGACGCAGCAACTCCTCCAGCGTCGGTTGGCTGGACCGATGGTCACTGAGCGCAATCTCGCCGACGCCGATCAGCGCGTCGATGAACACGAGATCGCCGCGCACGCTGCCGGTCAGCGTCGCCGGTGGAACGTGATAGCCGCCGGTGTAGCCGTACGCAGTGAGGCCTTCCTCGCGCAGCGCATAAAGGGTCGCGAGCAACTCGCGTGGACCGCGCGCGGTGTCGTCGGTGCCGAGCAGGCCGACGACCGTCGTGATGCCCGCGCACGTGAAACGGGAAATGCCGAGCGGCGGCACGCGCGTGCGGAACCCTGCTTCGCCGCCACCGCCCGTCACATGCACGTGACCGTCGATCAACCCCGGAATGAGTCGGCGGCCTTCAACATCGATCGCCGCAAGACCGAGCGCGGCGGGCAGGTCCATCGCATCCGTTCCGATCCACAGCACGCGGCCGCCACCGAGCAGCACGTTGCATACGCCGAGCGGCGCCGGCGCGAAGATGCGCGCGTTGCGTATCAGCAGCGGATTCATTCGGCGCGGTTCGGACTTTCAAAGCCATTCGCGAAGATCGTGTCGTTTGCCGATGGCGGGGTGAAGTCGCCGGCCATGTGCATGAGGATGTTGTTGTTGCTGCCGGCGAGGCCGGAATTGACCTGGCTGCCGAAGCCGGAACAATCGGTCGCACCGACCTGCGGAATCGTGAAGCCGGTCTGCGAGAGATCGAGTCCGCTCGCCGCGCCGGTGCCGGCAAGATCGACATTGATCGGCTGGAAGATGCAGGAGTTGCCGAACGCGACCGGGACGACGCCCACCACGGCGGAGATCGCTTTCAATTTCAGCTGAGCCTGGGTCAGCATCGCTACGCCGTCGTTGGCAACCAGGCCGGTCGACGTATTGGTCTGACTGAGTTGATAGGTCACCGTGACGTCGGCGCCGAGCGAGACCGAGTGGAAGGTCGTCGTCGACTGCGGGAACGTGAAGTGGCCGACCGCGATGTCGCCCGTGGCAGTGTCGTAGCTGGAATCGCCGAACGTGCCGCCAGCCGGCAATGCACCGGGATTGCCGTTGACCGTGATCGTACCCGTGACCGGGAAATCGACGGCCTGGGCAACGCAAGGCACGAAGCAGGACGACAGCAAAGCGCTGGCGAGCAATGCACGCAAAGGTCTGGCCGGGATACGCGAATGGTGATGCATTTGCATGATGTGTTCCCCTGATGCGCAGCGGCCACGCCGGTGCGGTGAAAATTTCGGAGGTACGATCGGATTCAGGCCTTGTGGTCTTTCGGCAGTTTGTCCGGATCGGATTCGATCTTGAGCCAGACCACGTGCCTGCCGTCGCGTTCCCAGCGATGCAGCTGGCTTTGGATGTCGCGCGCGAGCATGCGGCAGGGCGCGCACCACCGTGCCCAGTAGTCGACAACGTACGCATCGGCGACGGGCAGATCCTGCGTCGACACCGCCTTGCCGTCGGCACTCACGACTTCGCTCAGCGCGAAGTCGAGCGTGATCGGCGACTGCATCGGCGCACCTTTGTCGAGGGCTTTCGCCATGCGCCGACCCACGCCATCGCGCAGGCCGACTTCGACCAGCAAGGGTCGTCCCTGCGCATCCAGCAGCAACAACCGCGGCAGGTTCATGCGCTTGTCTTTCGCATAGGTCGCACGCAGCGATTCGTCGTTCTGACGCAGCTCGACGACTTCGTTGCGCACAACACCGGCCTCTACGGCGCAGGCGGCATGCACCACAACGACGGCGCAGACGGCCATCGCGAGGCGGCGCATGCCGACAGCGCCATTCACTTCGCGTCCGCCGCGGTCCACTGCTTCAGCCACGCGTTGATCGTGTCGTGCCAGAGCACGCTGTTGTGCGGCTTGAGGATCCAGTGGTTTTCATCCGGAAAGCGCAGGAACTTGCTCGGGATGCCGCGACGTTGCGCTGCGGTGAAAGCGGCGAGACCCTGCTCGAGCGGGATGCGGAAATCCTGATCGCTGTGCACGACGAGCAGCGGCACGCGCCAGTCCTTGACGTGGTTGATCGGATTGTAGGTTTCGTACGTGGCAGGATCGTCGTACTGGGTCTTGCCGGCGTGTTCCCATTCATCGAACCACAGCTCTTCGGTCGAGTAGCTCATCATGCGACTGTCGAACACGCCATCGTGCGCGACGATGCACTTCCATGGCTCGTTCCACACGCCCGCCATCCAGTACATCATGTAACCGCCGTAGGACGCGCCGAGCGCACAGGCGCGATCGCCGTCGAGGAATGCGTATTTCTTCTGCGCCGACGCCCAGCCCGCCTTGAGGTCGTCCAGCGGCGCGCCGCCCCAGTCGCCCGAGATCGCATCGGTGAATTTCTGGCCGTAGCCGGTCGAGCCGTGGAAGTTGATGGTGACGACGGCGAAGCCCTGTCCCGCGTACGTCTGCGCATTCCAGCGATAGTGGAAATCGTTGGTCATCGCACCCTGCGGGCCGCCGTGCACGATGAACGCGACCGGATACTTGTGCCCCGCCTTGTAGCCGACCGGCTTGACCACGTATCCCTGCACGGTATCGCCGCCATGACCCTTGAAGGTGAAGAACTCGGCGTCGCCGAAGCGGATGTCCTTGAGGCGATCGGCATTGAAATGCGTTAGCTGCTTGAGACTCTTGCCCTTCGCGTCGGCCGTGTAGACGTCCGTCGGATGCTTGAAGTCCTGGCGCGCGACGACGAGACCTTTCTTGCCGATGTCGAAACCGGTCACGCTGCCGTCGGCGACCAGCTTGGTGGCGTTGCCGCTCGCGACATCCACGCCGAACAGCGCGAGGTCGCCCCAGTCGTCGCTGGTCGTGTACAGCGTCTTGCCATCGGCCGACAGCTTCATCGGCGAGGCTGAGCGGTCCCACTGCGCATCGATCTCGCGTGTGCTTCCGGTCGCAAGATCCATCGCCATGATGCCGAAGCGATCCGCTTCGAAGCCGGCGCGTTTCATCGCGACGTAGTAGAGCGTCTTGCCATCGGCCGAAGGCAGCGGGTTGGCGTCCCAGGCGAGATTCGCGGAGGTCAGGTTCTTCGGTGCGGCCGAGCCGTCGGACGGCGCCGAATAGATATCGAAATTGGTCGACCAGGGCTCGCCCTTGCCGGCAATGCGCACGTCGAAATAGACCGTCGCGCCATCCGGGGAAAACGCATATTCGTTCTCGTCGCCGAACGGCTTGGAGGAGACGTCGCCGTCGATGTGCGTGCTGAGCAGGCGCGGCTCCGCGCCGACCTTGCCGTCGCTGCCGATATCGGCGATGAACAGCTGCGAGCGGCGACCGTCGGACCAGGTATCCCAGTGGCGCACGAAGATCCTGTCGTACACGGTGCCGCTCGCCTTGTCGGACTTGGTCGCGTCGAGCTTCTTCTTGGTGCAGTCCAGATTCGTGCATTCGGCGAACACGTCGATCGACAACAGCACGCGCTTGCCGTCGGGCGCGAGCTTGTAGTTGTTGACGTCGAGCGCGAACGAAGTGACCTGATGCGCAGCGCCGCCCTTCGCGTCGACCTGCCAGAGCTGATTCACGCCATCCTTTGCGGCGAGAAAGAACACGCTCGCGCCGTCGGCAGACCACCGAGCGCCCGTCGCGCTGAGCGCCTTGTCGGTGAGGCGAATGGACTTGCCGCCCGCGGCAGGCACGGTCCAGATGCCGTTCTTGCCCTTGTTCGCGTCGAAGTCGGTTTCGCGCACCTGGAACGCGATCGTCTTGCCGTCCGGCGCAAGGGCCGGATCGCTGACACGGTCCATCATCACCAGATCGTGCACGTCGAAGGGATGGGTCGCCGCGGCAAACGCAGGCGATGCGACGGCCAAGGCAGTCACGAGCAGGACGGGCTTCATCAACGGCAGTTTCATGGGCGGCCCCGAGTGGAAAGCAGCGATGGTAAGCGCTGGATCGCATTCGACCAAGTCGGCGCGCAGCGCGTGGCCGGACAGCGCCAGCTGAACCCGCGAAGACCGGCCGCGCGCGCCCCGTGTTCTTTTCGCGGATTTGCGTGTAGACAGATGCCACACACATCGTGTGTGCGGAGCATTGCCATGAAACGATTTGCCTGGGTGCTTGGCACCCTCCTCCTTCCCGTCGCGGCGCAGGCCTACGATGGCGTCGTCACGGCCACCGTCAACCTGCGCGCAGGACCGGACATCGACTACCCGGCGATCACGATGCTGCCGGAAGGTGCGCCGGTGTCTATCCAGGGCTGCATCGACGGCTGGACCTGGTGCGACGTGATCGCCGGCCCGGATCGCGGCTGGGTTGCGGGCACCTATCTGCAGAACGATTTCGGTGGCGAACGCGTCTACGTCACCGACTACGGCTCGCGCATCGGCATACCGATTCTTGCATTCACGCTCGGCACGTACTGGGACAGTTACTACCGTGGCCGGCCGTGGTATCACGACCGTGGGCGCTGGTCGAGCCATCGCTGGGGCTATCGGCCGCCACCGCGTCCGCCCGGCTATCACGGAGGATTCGGCGGGCATGGCGGGCATGGTGTGGTGCACGGGCCCGTGCATGGTGGCTCGATGCATGGCGGAGCAACGTACGGCGGGCCGCAGCATGGTGGTGTGAACCATGGCGGTTCAGGGCATGGCGGGGCGAACTACGCTGCCCCGGCGCACGGCGGGATGAACCACGGTGGGCCGATGCACGGGCATGCCGTTGCGGCTCCGCATCCGAACTACGCCCATGGCCAGGGCTCGCGCGGCGATTCCGGCGAGCACGGCTATGCGCCGAGTCATGGGGCCGCACCGCAGCAGCACATGGCGGCTCCGCATCCGGCAGCCGGTGGACGCAGCGGCGATCACCGGAATGGCGGGCACGGCGGCGATCATGGTCGTGGCGACGACCATGGCAACGATCATGGCAAGGATCGCGGCCACGGCAACGACCACGATCACCACTGATTCATCGACGTTGACCCGAATACTCCGGCGCTGCCGGGGTATTCATTTCTGACGCGCGGATCGCGTTTCGACCGACCGCGTGGAGCACGCCATGACTGCAACGACCGCTGCGCTCCCATCGGCGAATGCACCAGAATTCCTCGGCCATCCCAAGGGCCTCTACATCTGCTTCTTCACCGAGATGTGGGAACGCTTTTCCTTCTACGGCATGAAGGCGCTGCTGTTGTTGTACCTCACCAAGTACCACCTGTTTTCGGACGACAACGGCTACAACCTCGTCGGCGCATACGGTGGCCTCGTCTACGCGATGCCGGTGATTGGCGGCCTGCTCGCGGATCGCTGGCTCGGCATGCGCAAGGCCGTGGTGTTCGGCGGCATCCTGCTCGTGCTCGGGCATCTCGGCATGGCGATCGAAGGCACGCCAGCGGTGTCGGTCAACGGTGTCGTCACGCGCGATGCGGGCGCGCTGCAGGTGTTCTATTTTTCACTGGCGCTGATCATCATGGGCGTGGGTTTCCTCAAACCCAACATTTCCACGATCGTCGGAAAGTTGTATCCGGAAAACGATCCGCGCCGCGATTCGGGTTTCAGCATTTTCTACGCCGGGATCAATATCGGCGCGACGGTATCCGGACTCGTCTGCGGCTGGCTCGGCGAAACCTACGGCTGGGGTTGGGGCTTCGGCGCCGCCGGCGTCGGCATGATCGCCGGACTCGCGAACTTCATCTACGGCCAGAAGCACTTGATGGGTCACGCCGAACCGCGCGAACCTGCGCGCCTGCGCGAGCGCGTGTTCGGACCGCTGTCACGCGAGCATCTGATCTACCTCGGCGCGCTGCTCGGCCTGTTCGCCATCTGGGCATTGATTCAGGCGCATTCGATTTTCCTGAAGATCATTCCCGGCTATTTCGAACCGAGTCCGGTCGTGCTCGGCATGCATCTGGTCACGTTATGCCTGCTCGGCGGCATCCTCTGGTTCATGTTCACGCGCTGCACGAAAGTCGAACGCGAGCAGATGTTCGTCGTGCTCGCATTCATCGGCTTCTGTCTGGTGTTCTTCACGCTGTACGAGCAGACGTACGGCTCGTGGGTACTGTTTTCCGATCGCGTGATGAATCATCGTGCGCTCGGCACCGAATGGAGTGCCAGCGAACTCAC
>JBDSBK010000543.1:0-3440 GCA_039921645.1 Dokdonella sp. | reverse complement strand
TGCGAAACGTGTTCGCTCACGGTGTTTCTCCAGAATGGACGGGTTGCAGGGCGACCGCGCGCCGTGCTCGGGCTTCCGCTACACTCAATGCGGTTTCAGCGGTGCAGGCGGGGTAGAAAGGGTTGCGGAAAAACGCGCCCCATTTCAGCTCAAACGCCCGCCATGCGCAAGTTGGGGACGCGTACGCGCATTGCAATGGCGCGCTGCGTCGGCTCCGCAAGGCCCGCTCCCTGCATCGCTTCCAGCGCCGCTGCCTGTCCGGAGCATGGCGCACCCACTGCGTTCGGCACTGCCCCTACGCCACCTCGCTAACACGCAGAATCCATAATGGCCCAACATCCGATTACCGATATCACCTTCGAGAGTTTCGACCTGCACCCGCATGTCCTCTCCGGCCTGCACGCCGCCGGCTTCACGCGCTGCACGCCCATCCAGGCATTGACCCTGCCCATCGCACTCGCCGGCCGCGACGTCGCCGGCCAGGCACAGACCGGCACCGGCAAGACCGCGGCGTTCCTCGTTGCCGTACTGAACCGTCTGCTCACCCAGCCGGCGGTCATCGACCGCAAACTCAGTGATCCGCGCGCGATCATCATCGCGCCTACGCGCGAGTTGGCGATCCAGATCGACAAGGATTTCCGCAACATCGGTCGCGATACCGGCCTGCGCTCGGCGCTGATCTACGGCGGTGTCGACTACGACAAGCAGCGTGAGCTGCTCAAGGCCGGTTGCGACCTCATCATCGCCACGCCGGGTCGCCTGATCGACTATCTGAAGCAGCACGTGTTTTCGTTCAACGCGATCGAAGCCGTCGTCATCGACGAAGCCGACCGCATGTTCGATCTCGGCTTCATCAAGGATATCCGCTTCCTGTTCCGCCGCATGCCGCCACGCGAACAGCGTCAGGGCATGCTGTTCTCGGCAACTCTGAGCCATCGCGTGCTCGAGCTCGCCTACGACCACATGAACAGCCCGGAAAAACTCGAGGTCGAGACCGAAACCATTACCGCCGACCGCGTGCGCCAGCTGGTTTATTTCCCGGCCAAGGAAGAGAAGCAGCCGCTGCTGATGAACCTGCTGTCGAAGATCGACGCGCATCGCAGCATCATCTTCGTCAATACCAAGATCGCGGCCGAGAAGGTCACGCGTTCGCTCGAAAGACAGGGTTACCTCGTCGCCACGTTGTCCGGCGACGTGCCGCAGGCGAAGCGGGAGCGGCTGCTGGCGAAATTCCAGAAGGGCGACATCGAACTGCTGGTCGCGACCGATGTCGCCGCGCGCGGCTTGCACATCTCCGATGTCAGCCACGTCTTCAACTACGACCTGCCGCACGATGCCGAGGACTATGTGCATCGCATCGGCCGCACCGCGCGGCTCGGCGCCGAGGGCGATGCGATCAGTTTCGCCTGCGACCTGTACGCAATGGGCCTGCCGGATATCGAGGCTTACATCGAGCAGAAGATTCCCACCGCTTCGATCAGCGCCGATCTGCTCATCGTTCCACCGCCGCGCCCGCGCGCGACGCCGTCGGTTTCCGACGATGTCGACGTCGATGAAGCTGCCGACGAAGCTGCCGACGACAAGCGCAATACGGCAGGCGCACCGCCGAAGACGGGGCCGGGCAAATCGTCCTCTTCCTCCTCCCGTGGCGCGCCTTCGCGCAGCGCACCGGGCGGTGAACGCAGTCGCGCACCGCGTTCGGGCGGTGCTGCTCGTCCGCCCCGTGCGGCGTCCACACCAGTTACAGCGCCAGTACCCGCAGCGCCGCCTGCCGTTGCAGCGCCGTCCACGGACGCTGCTGGCGTCGATCCTGCGGCGACCGCAGCCGGCGACGCCGCACGCAAGCGCCGCCGCCGCGGTGGCCGCGGCCGCACACGACGCGAGGGCGATGAAACGACGAGCACGGCGAAGCCCGTGACAGGCGCAACTCCCGTTGGCGCATCGACCGCGCACACCAAGTCCGAGCGCAAGCCGCGCCGCGAACATGCGCCGCGCAACGAGACCGCGACCGTTCCGCCGCCGCCTTCCGCAACCTTGCCACCCAAGCCGGGTTTCTTCCGCCGCATCGCGCGGCTGTTCACGCCACGCTGACATCAATCATGCGAAGCAATGGCCCGATCGGGTTGTTGCTTCGCGGCAGACTGCGCACGGACCGCGTTCGCGGCAATGCGAGCCCGGCTAGTTCGCCTTCAGTTTGTCGCGTAGCGGTTGCAACGATTTGAGGTAGTTCCGTCCGCCTTCTCCCATTGCGGTGAAGGCGGCATCGGCGGCGTCGAGATCCTCGCGCGCTTCCGCCGTTCGGCCCTGGGCAATGCGCACCGCCGCGCGCGCGCGCCGCGACATGCCGGCAAACTGGCCCTGATCGCCGAATTGCTCGTGCGAGAGTCGTACCGCGGTTTCCGCAATCGGCGCGGCATCGGCGACACGTCCCACCGTGACATAGGCCTCGGCGAGATTGCCGCGCAACGCCATCGCGTAGCGACTCGTTTCGCCGCCGAACTTGATCGCCATGGCCAGTCCGCTCTCGAGGACGGGGACGGCATCGCCGGGTCGATTCTGCAGCATCAGGTTGTGCCCGAGATTGTTGTGCACCGCCGCGAGTTCGGGCGACGGACCGTAAAAGCGCTGGCGCAGCTCGATTACGTTGCGCATGTCGCGCTCAGCACTGTCGAGCAATCCCGCGTTCATCGCCGCGTACGCGTGATTGCTCACGGCAGCGAGGCCGGCGTAGGAGTTTTCCTCGCCCAAGGCCTTGAAGACCGCGGTTGCTTCATCGGCACGCTGCATGGCATCCGTGAAACGGCCGGTCTGACCCAGCGAAATCGACAATGTTGAGAGCGCAATGCCGAGGTCGCGGTCGCCGCCGTCCAGCAAGGTGCGTCGTTCAGCGATCGCGCGTTCAAGTGTGGCGATCGAGGCATCCGCCTTGCCTTCGGCGCGCTCGATCTGGGAAAGCGTGACCAGACTGCCGTTGAGTGCCTTCGCATTGCTCACGGGATTGGCTGTCCACCACGCGCGCGCCTGTTCGAGAAGTTCACGTGCGCGTGGAATATGGCTCTTTGTGTATTCGATCTCCGCCAATTGTTCGCGCGCATCTGCCTGAACATCGGGATTCTTCTCGATCCCCGGCCATGCGAGCACTTGCTCGAGCAGCGGCGTCGCTCCCTCGGCATCGCCGAGGCGGCCATACAGACCGGCAAGCGCCACGGCAATCCGCTGTCCGCTTTCCGGCTGGTCGACGAATCGTTTCGCGATCTGGCTCGCGCCGGAACGCAGCACGTCGCGCGCGCTCAGCTGACCGCTGTCGGGACGCTCGCCAGCGTCGCGAAACATCAGCATCACGTAGCCGTATACCGCATTGCTGTGCTCGACCTCGCGCTCCGCCGCTTCGCGTTGGGCGTGTTCGCGCCACGCGTTGTGCAAGGCCCATGCGCTCGCGG
>JBDSBK010000542.1:0-14294 GCA_039921645.1 Dokdonella sp. | reverse complement strand
AATGCGGTTTTTCCGCTGCCGCAACGGATCGGCTGAACGGGTTGCTCGAGGACTACGCGACTGTCGACGTGCTCGCCGACGAAGACATCCGCGCCGGCATCAAGGAATTCGGCAACTGGCCGACGATCCCGCAGCTCTACGTCGATGGCGAACTGGTCGGTGGTTCTGACATTGTGCAATCGATGTACGACTCCGGTGAACTGCATCGCGTGCTTGGTGTGACCGAGCCGGACCGCACACCACCCACGATAACCGTCTCCGACGCCGCGGTCGCGAAAGTCAGCGCCGCACTCGGCGATGCGGGCGAGGCGAAACTCTTTCTCATCGTCGACGGCCGCTTCCAGCCGCAATTCCAGCTGCGTGAGCCGGGCGAGAACGACATCGTGGTGAATGCGAACGGCCTCGAAATCCATTTCGATGTCGCCAGTGCTCAGCGCGCGCGCGGCGCGACAATCGACTGGACGCAGACACCGCACGGTGAAGGTCTCGCCATCTTCCTGCCCGCAGCACCGCCGCAGGTGAAGTCGCTCGATGTGCATGCGCTCAAGCGTCGCATCAATGCCGGCGACATTACCGTCATTGATGTGCGTCCAGCAGCAGATCGCGCGCGCGCGCCGTTCGCGGGCGCGCAGGTACTCACACCTGAAACGCACGCGACACTGACGGCATTGCCGAAGGACACGCCGATCGCATTCGTCTGCCACCACGGCAATTCCAGTCGCAACGCGGCCGAACACTTTCACGATCACGGTTTCCGCGATGTCTACAATGTCGAAGGTGGCATCGAGGCGTGGGCCGTCGAGATCGATCCGACTGTCCCGCGTTACTGATCCGCGGTCCCAGACTCGCTGATCCGTGCCTGGTTCTGTGGGAGCGGCTTCAGCCGCGATGCTCTTTTCCATGGCCCCGAAGAGCATCGCGGCTGAAGCCGCTCCCACCATATTTTTGTCCCTGCCCGATCGCCCGCCCCCATGCGAACACTGCAAGCACTGATCCGTGCCGTTCCGGATTTCCCTACGGCGGGTATCACCTTCCGCGACATCACGCCGCTGCTGGCCGATGCACAGGCCTTCGCACGATGTATCGAATGCCTCGCCGAACCCTGGGTCGACCAGCGGATCGAGGCCATCTGCGCGATCGAATCGCGCGGCTTCATCTTCGGCGCTGCCCTTGCGACCAGGCTCGGCGCCGGATTCGTTCCCTTGCGCAAACCCTGCAAGCTGCCACCGCCGGTAATCGGTATCGACTACGAACTGGAGTACGGCCACAATCGCCTTGAAGCACGCGCAGATGCCTGTCGTGCCGGCGAGCGGGTTCTGCTCGTCGACGACGTGCTAGCCACGGGCGGCACGCTCGCCGCGGCGCACGCGCTGGTTAAAACGACGGGCGCCCACATCGTCGGAGCCAGCGTCTTGATCGAGTTGCCGGCGCTGTCAGGCAGGAAGCGCTGGCCCGACGATCTGCCACTGCACGCGCTGCTAAGCTACTGATCTGCGCTCCATGTGGGAGCGGCTTCAGCCGCGATGCATTGGATACCAGAAACCATCCCACCCGACTCTCCGCTTGAAGGGGAGGACTCAAGAGCATCTCATTCGAGATCTTCCTCGAACCGAAGATGCTTCACGCTGCGCCCGTTGCGACGCACGAGCTTCAGCGCCTCGATGCCGATCTTGATATGCGCGTCGACGAAGCTGGTGGTGATCGCACGATCGCTGGCCTCGGTCTTCACGCCTTCCGGAATCATCGGCTGGTCCGAAACCAGCAGCAGTGAACCGCACGGAATGTGGTTGGCAAAGCCGGCTGCGAAGATGGTCGCCGTTTCCATGTCGATCGCCATGCAGCGCGTCTTGCGCAGGTAGTCCTTGAACGCGACGTCGTGTTCCCATACTCGCCGGTTGGTGGTGTAGACGGTGCCGGTCCAGTAGTCGTGACCGAGGTCGCGGATCATCGTCGAGACTGCGCGCTGCAGCTGGAACGCTGGCAAGGCCGGCACTTCCGGCAGCAGGTAGTCGTTCGACGTGCCCTCGCCGCGGATCGCCGCGATCGGTAGCACGAGATCACCGAGCTGGTTCTTCCTCTTCAGCCCGCCGCACTTGCCGAGCAGCAGGCAAGCCTGCGGCGCGATGGCGCTGAGCAGGTCCATCACGGTCGCCGCATTCGGGCTGCCCATGCCGAAATTGATCATCGTTATGCCATCGGCGGTCGCGTTCGGCATCGGCCGGTCGCGGCCGATGACGGGTACGTCGTGCCATTGCGCGAACAATTCGACGTAGTGACCGAAGTTGGTCAGCAGGATGTGCTGGCCGAAGCCATCGAGCGGCGTGCCGGTATAGCGCGGCAGCCAGTTGGTAACGATTTCTTTTTTGTTTTTCATGCCTCGATCTTCGCAGTTTCCGAATGCCGGCTGCAATGCATCATTGCCTCGCCGCCATACCTCGCTCCGACAGGTGCCGTCACACAACCTCAGTCGAAGCCGTTGGCAAAGATCACGTCGGTGCAGGCCGCTACCTGCGCCGGATCGATCACGACGTTGAAGGTCGTATTGGCTGGAAATGGAACCGGCGAGCGGATCAGCCAGTAACCGAGCGGCGTCGAGGAAACGTTGTATTCGACCATGAAGTCCGTGGTCACAGGCGCCCCGTGTACGTCAATCACGCGCGTGGCGTGCACGTCCGCGCACGGCACCTGGTTGATCAAGGGATGATCGATCAGTTGCAAAAAGCTGCCCATGTGCGTTGCAACGCGAAAGGCATTGGGGCTGGGCGGCTGCACGTACACGTTGTAACCGAGCCCGATCGTCAGGGCGGCTTGGTCCGCGTTGGCGATATGCCAGCGTCCCGCGCTGCCGACGCCATCCCAGTACACGGCGGTCGGATGATTGTCGTAAATTCCGTCGGCGGTGTAGTTGTGGCGCACCAGAAGGATGCGGTCGGCCAATCCATTCGTGGATGAATTGTCGATCTGCGTAGCCCAGGGCCCACTGTTTGCGGCGGTCGCAGGCTGCGTGAATGTGCCACTGCCTGGCACGAACACGTTCCATGACTTGCCCGCAACGACAGCTATGGAATTGTCCTCGTGGTATATCGTCCAGCCCGCGAGACTGCGCCAGACGCCGAAGTTCTCGTACGAATTGGCCAAGCCAGCCGTTGCGCGCCGCGTTGCAAACAAGCGCGATGCATTGGTCAGGCCGTGCGGATCGAGGCTGACGAAATTTCCGCTGGTATTGGCGCTGGTGGCGGCCTGAACGAAATCTATATTTCCCGTTTCATAGGCGCCAATGTCGGCGCGCACGCCATTCACGCGGCGTAGCCCGTCGACGTCGAGTATCGGCAGCCCATTGTCGACGATGCCATTGGCAAGCGTGTTGCCGTCGGCCGCGTCAATCGCTGGCGACCCACCGCCCGGCCGCGGGCGCGTCGCCGAATCGAGCAGCGCCGGTGTCGTGATCGTGTGCGCGCCCAGCGTCGCCTGATTCGAAGGCGCGTTGATCAGGTTGTAGTCATTGGCGAGGCTCGCGGATGCAGGCGCCGTGAAAGCAATGCCGTTGCTGCCGGCAACGATGAGGTTGTTCCACACCAGGCCAGTGAATGCAGGCGACAGTGTGGGAATCGCTTCGGCGACATGCACGCCGTCATCGCACTGATCGAGCGTGTTGTTGATGATCTGCATCTCGACGGTCCCGCTGGACGCCTGTAGCGCAATTCCGCGAGCTCCCGAGAAAATCGGGCAATGGACCGCATTCGAGTAGGCGCGCGCGTACAGCGTGCCGGCGCTCGCACCGGGTTGTTGCAGGAACTGGATGCCCGCAGAGGATGCATCGCGCAACTGGATGTCGTTGCCGAACAGGCGCACATACCCGTTGGCAGAGCCCGCGCCGGCATCGACCAGGATGCCAGTCTTCTTCTGAAATCCATTGCCATGCGCAATGCGATTGAATGCCGCATAGCCACTGAGCGCGCTGTTGCGAGCGATGAATTCGATCGAACCGCCGTAGGCCGGCGGATCGCCCGATACCTGATTGTCGTAGGCGGTGACCGTCGCGGTTCCGCCATTTGCGCGGACGTGCAGGTAAACCGGACCTGATACGGATTGCGTCAGCTGCAGATCGCGCAGCTGATACGTCGCCGACCCGGATGCGTTGTATTCGAGCGAGACGAAGCCATCGACAAAGCGGATGCCCTGGATCGTCACGCTGACATCACCCGCCCCCGCCGGCACGACCGCATGGATCGAACGGCCCGGCGCGAAGCGCGGCTGATAGGTCGCGACCAGCGTCGTTGCGGGCAGCAGGCTGAGGCTGTGTGAACCGAGATCGAGATTCTCGTCGATCGGCGTGTTGGTCGCGATCCCGATCTGATCGCCACTCGCCGAGGAGTCGACGCATGCCTGCAAAGTGCCGGCGCACCCGCCCGCGCCTGGCCAGGTCAGTGCCATTGCCTGCCCGCTTCCCGCGAGCAGGAGTACGCTGAATGCGATGGCGTGGATTCGGGCGTGCATGGCGGTCCTCATCGGATTTGCTGGTCTTTCGGGTTGGCGCGAAACCGATGAGACACCGGACGACGCCCGCGAGTCCATTGCATTGTCGACGCCCGCAACGGCAACTGCACGTTAAACCCATGTAAACGGGCGACGCGAATGGGTCGCGTATTGGCGGATTCGCCTGTCGGCGCGCAGTCGCTCATCGGGATGCCGAATGCCTTCGCAACCGGTAACCGCACGCACCGGGATGGTCGATCGACCGTGGTCGATGACTGGCTTGCGCTCACGTTGATCGGACGCATCAGGCTACCGCACCACAATCGCCGATCACCGAGCGAACGCGACCCTATCGAATGGGCCGCGGGACGAGGTCTGCCTGCGTAACAGGTGTCCATCCATGCGCGACTCGTCAAGGCGCTCCAGCGCGCGGATCGCATCGAGACTCGGCGAGCGCCGTGACTCGATCACCGGAGGCATCCGCAACTTCGCGCGGCACGCGCCGGAATCGCATTGTCTGTTCATTCGCGTAGCGCATAATCGACGCCTGTCCTTCTCGTGGAGTCGCCATGCTCTACACGATCGTTGCCGCCTTGCTGGTGTTCCTGGCGCTCGCGTTTCGCGGGCTCGGCTTTCTCGCCTGGATTGCAGGTGCCGGCATCGGGTTGCTCGGCTGGCGCATCACCGGCATCGCCTCTCCGCTGCTCTTCGAAGGGTGCGTCATCGTACTGATCGCGCTTGCCGCGATCTTCGGACTGCCGCCGCTGCGACGCGCGCTCGTATCGCGCTTCGTGATGCCGATCTTCGCAAAGGTGCTGCCAAGACTCGGCGATACCGAACGCATCGCACTCGAAGCCGGCACGGTGTGGTGGGACGGCGACCTTTTCGGCGGCATGCCGCAGTGGCAGAAACTGCTGGATTTTCAGGCGCCACCATTGAGGCCGGACGAGCAGGCATTCCTCGATGGGCCCGTCGAAGAGTTGTGCCGACGCATCAGCGACTGGGACATCTACCAGCTGCGCGATCTGCCGCCGGACATCTGGGACTTCATCAAGCGCGAGCGCTTCCTCGGCATGATCATCCCGAAGGAGTACGGCGGTCTCGGCTTCTCCGCGCTGGGTCATTCGCGTGTGGTCACGCGCATCGCCAGCCGCTCGGTCACCGCTGCGGTGACCGTGATGGTGCCGAACTCGCTCGGACCCGGCGAACTGCTTCTGCACTACGGCACCGATGCGCAGAAACAGAAATACCTCGCACGGCTCGCGCGCGGCGAGGAGATTCCCTGTTTTGCATTGACCGGTCCCGAGGCGGGTTCGGATGCAGCTGCGACGCAGTCGGAAGGCACCGTCGAAAAACGCATCGTCAACGGCGAAGAAGTCCTCGGCCTGCGCCTGAACTGGAAGAAGCGCTACATCACGCTCGCGCCGGTCGCGACATTGATCGGCCTGGCGTTCCGCCTGAAGGACCCGAACAAGCTCATCGGCGACAAGGAAGACCGCGGCATCACCTGCGCCCTGATTCCGCGCGCGACAGTGGGAGTCGAGATCGGCGAGCGCCACGATCCGATGGGCGTGCCGTTCCAGAACGGTCCGATCGTCGGCAAGGATGTGTTCGTGCCTCTCGATGACGCGGTGATTGGCGGACGCGATCAGATCGGCCATGGCTGGCGCATGCTCATGGAATCGCTCGCGGCCGGGCGTTCGATTTCGCTGCCGGCGTTGTCGATCGGCGCAGCCCAACTGGCGACGCGCATCTGCGGCGCATACGCGACCGTGCGCGAACAATTCGACACGCCGATCGGTCGCTTCGAAGGCATCGAGGAACCACTGGCGCGCATCGCGGGACTCACCTACCTGATGACGGCGACGCGCAACCTGACCTGCGGCGCGCTCGATGCCGGCGAAAAGCCCGCAGTGATCGGCAACATCTGCAAGGCCTACCTCACCGATGGCATGCGCCAGGTCATCGGCGACGCGATGGACATCCGCGCCGGTTCGGCCATCCAGCGCGGCCCGCGCAACGCGCTCGCGCGCGCCTGGGATGCGGTGCCGATCGGCATCACGGTGGAGGGTGCGAACATCCTGACGCGTTCGATGATCGTGTATGGCCAAGGTGCGATCCGCTGCCATCCGTTCGTGCAGAAGGAGATCGAAGCGGTCGCGAAGAACGACCTCGCTGCATTCGATCGCGCGATCTTCGGGCACGTCAACCTGTTCGTCACGCGCGCGATCCGCACCAAGCTGCTCGCGCTCAGCGGCTCGCGCCTCGCAGGCGTGCCCAGCGCCGAAGACACGCGACGCTATTACCAGCACCTGTCGCGCTTCTCGGCTGCGTTCACGATCGTTTCCGACACGGCGATGGGCACGCTCGGCGGATCGCTGAAGCGCCGCGAGAAACTGTCGGGGCGGCTGGCCGATGCACTCGCTTATCTGTATCTCGCGAGCTGCGTATTGAAGCGCTATCACGACGAACCGAAGACGCGACCGAATTTTGCGCTCGCATGCTGGTCGGCGGAACTGTGCCTGTATCGCATCCAGGAGGCACTGCTGGGCGTGCTCGACAATCTGCCGATGCGTTGGGCGGCCGTGCTGTTGAAGCTCGCGATCTTTCCCCTCGGCGCGCGTTTCCGGCCACCGTCCGATCGCCTCGGCAGTGAAGTCGCGCGCGACATTCTCGAGAACCGCGAAGCGCGCCGCACGCTCACCGCCGACGTCTTCGTGCCGCCCGCCGACGAACCCGGGCTCGGTGCGCTCGAAGCCGCGCTCGACAAGGCGGTGCGCGCGATTCCTATCGAAACGAAGCTGCGCGACGCGGTTCGCGCCGGCACGCTCGATCGCGCGCCGGGGTATCTGCTCGACGACCTCGGCGTCGCCGCCGGCGTGATCACCGGCGCCGAATACGACCTGCTCAACGAAGCGCGCGATGCGCGCGACGAGGTGATCGCGGTCGATGCGTTCGATCCGGAGACGTTCAAGACGCTGCACTGATCGAGCGCGCACGACGGCTCGATCATCGGCCTCGCGAAGGAAGCCATGGAGGAGCACCAACAGACTGCGCTGCGATCCCGGCGCCCCATGAAGTACGTCTGCGCGGTCGCCTCGCACAGCGCGATATCGGTCGAAGACAGTCGGTCGTGGCGCTCGCCGCAGGTGACGCGATGGCGTGTGGCCGGCCGAACCTGCCGCGCAATGCAGCGTACGCCGTGGCACCATGAGGACATTCCATTCGGTGCAATGGCATGAAAGCCACCTGGTATTTCGATTTCGTTTCTCCGTTCGCCTATCTGCAGTTGCCTCACATCCTTGCCTTGCGCAATCGCATCGACATCACGCCGATGCCGATCGTGTTCGGCGCCTTGCTTTCTCATCACGGCCAATTGGGCCCCGCCGAGATACCCGGCAAGCGCGAGTTCACTTATCGCTTCGTGCAGTGGCAGGCGGACCGCCGCGGGATCGTATTGCGCTTTCCGCCCACGCATCCGTTCAATTCGCTTGCCGCGCTGCGTCTGTGCATCGCAGCGGGTTCGGGATGGGATGTGATTGCTGCCATCTTCGACCACATCTGGCGCGACGGAAATCGCGGCGTCGATGCAGCTGACCTGGCAGCTGTCGGCAACGCAATCAAGGTGGCCGACGTCACGTTGGCGACAGGACTCGACAACGTAAAGGCGCAGCTGCGCGCGAACACCGAAGAGGCGATCGGCGCCGGCGTTTTCGGCGTACCCACGCTGCGAATCGGCGGCGAATCGTTCTGGGGCGACGACGCGAGCGCGATGATCGACGCCTACCTGAACAATCCCGCCGTTTTCGCATCCGACGAGTACCGACGCATTGCTCAATTGCCGCGCGGCGTCGAACGGCGCCGTTGAGATCGGCGTAACGCTCGTGGATAAAATCGATCTCGGCGTTTGCTGGCCGATGCGTCAGGAGCCGAGGCTGGGCACCGGCATGGGTTTCGGTGTCATCGCGCCTGCGGCGTAGCGAACGCGGTTGCGACCGCCGGCTTTCGCGCGATACAGCGCGACATCGGCGCGCTCGATCAGGTCTTCCGGCGAGTTCATGCCGACCGACAACGTGGCAATGCCGACGCTCAGGGTCAGCTTGATGTGTTTGCCGGAGACCAGCATCGCCATCTGCTGCACGCGATTGCGGATACGTTCCGCGACGAGTTCCGCGCTCGTGGCATCGACGCCGGGCAGTACGACGAGGAATTCCTCGCCGCCGTAGCGACCCAGCGTATCGCTCTGGCGCAATTCGCTGGAGATCGGATCAATCACGGCGCGCAGACATTGGTCGCCTGCGCGATGTCCGTAACTGTCGTTGACCTGCTTGAAATGATCGAGGTCGAGGAACAGCAAAGACAGCGGCGACTTGCTCTGGCGCGCACGCAGGAAGACGCTGCGCAGGCGCGCGACGATCGCACGACGATTGAGTACGCCAGTCAGCGCGTCGTGTTCGGCGAGCCGATGAGCGACATCGCGTTCGTGGCGCATCGACAACGTGTGGTCAGCGAGGCCGAACGAGAGCACCACGCTCGCGAACGCGAACGCGCCAGGCAGCGCGAACTCGAGCCAGGTCGGCAGCGGCCAGTGCAGGATCAACTGCAGCATGCGTGCGACGAGCAACAACAGTCCGGGAATCCACGCCAGCAGATAGAAACCGCCGCGACGGCTGCCGTCCTGCCAGGCCACCACGCCTCCGATGATCAATAAGGGCGCCGCCACCAGCACGATGCGCACGAGCACGTCCTCGACCCACCAGCCTTGCGACAACGGCGGAATGATTGCGCAGATCGCGAGCAAGCCCAACGGCCAGCAGAGCACGTCGAGCAGCCACTCGATGCGCGGCGCGCTGCGGCGCAAGTCCAGGAATCGGCATGAAAACTGGAACAGCAGGATCGTCGCGAGCGCGCCGAACAACCATAGGGGCCGCGCGCGCATCGGCGCGAGCAGATCGAGCGGCGGAATCTCGTAGCCGATGCCGAAGCAATACAGCTCATACAAGACGAGGCAGACGACGTGCCCGACGAAATAGCCGTACATGCGCTCACGCAGAGTCAAGAAGAACGCGAGCATCACCAGGACAGTCGCAAGCTGGACCGCGGGGAACAAGACGTCGAGCCGACCCGCCGCGAGATCGCGAACACGACCATCGGTGATGTCGGTGACGTCGAGGCGACGCGGATTCGCTCGTTCCGGCGCGATGCGCAAATAGATCCACGTGGTCGAGCGGAACGCGCTTGGCAGCAGGAAGGTCAACGCATGCCGGGTGAAGCCGTTGCGGGAGCGCGTGTCGTAGATCGAATAGGTCGTACCGATGAAGTCCGGCGGTATGAACGCGCGCACCTCCATGCCTTGCGGATCGGCAATGCTGAAAAGTGGCGACTGGCGCGCGGCCCATTCCGAAGCGACGCGGACGCGGTACCAGACGGCATGGTCCGGCGACGGAATGATCGCGGCATACGCTTGCGGTTCGAATTCGGCCACATAGGCGCCGGCAACCACCTGCGCCGTTGCGCTGTCGGGCACATCGCGACCGAGTCGCTCGACCAGCAGTGCGACCGATTGCGCGTGCGCGACACTTGCGAAGGCCAGGAACAGCACGCCCAGCGCAATCATTCGCGCCCAAATCGATTCCGCTGGATGCCGATCCTGCATGCACGTTTTCCTGCGACCCCTCCAGGGAGAAGCAAGATATGCGCCAAAAAAGCCTCTATTTAACGGTGTTTTTGTGCTCTTCCTCACACTTTACTTGAAGAACATGCAAAGCCCGTTCGATCGCGCGTGCATCGACATCGAGATGAGTGACCGCGCGCACGCGCGACGGACCCATGTCGGTCATGCGCAAACCCTGCGCCAGCAAGTCGCCGACGAACGCCGCAGCGGACAGGCCGGTGCCGCTTACATCGAAATAGACCAGGTTGGTTTCGACCTCGATCGGATCGATCGCGATGCCCGGCAATCGGGCCAACCCGTCGGCGAGGCGGCGCGCGTTCGCATGATCCTCGGCGAGGCGTGCGACGTGATGATCGAGCGCGAACAGGCACGCGGCCGCAATGATGCCGCTCTGCCGCATCGCGCCACCCCAGCGCAGCTTGTGCCGGAACGCTTCCTCGCAAAATGCGCGCGAGGCGGCGAGCACCGCACCACCGGGGGCACCAAGGCCCTTGCTGAAATCGACCCAGACCGAATCGAAGCCGCGTGCGTAGTCCGCAGCGGCGACACCGCTCGCGACACAGGCGTTGAACAGGCGCGCGCCGTCCATGTGCGCGAGGAGGCCCGCCGCGTGCGCAACAGTCGCCACTTCATCGAGCTGGGCGCTTGGCCAGATCGCACCGCCACCGAGATTCGAGGTCTGCTCGACAACAATCAGGCGCTGGCGCGGCGCGTACGGGCGATCCGGTCGGATAGCGGCGCGCAGCTGCGTTGCGTCGAACAGACCGCGGCGGCCGGCAAGCGGCTGGATCATCACGCCCGCAATCGCCGCAGGTCCACCGCCTTCGAAGCCGATGATGTGCGACGTCGCGTCGCAGATGACTTCCTCGCCTGCGCGGCAATGCACGGCCAGCGCGATCTCGTTCGCCATCGTGCCCGATGGCAGGAACACGGCCGCCTCCTTGCCGAGCAACTCCGCGCAGCGTGCAAGCAGGCGATTCACGGTCGGATCTTCGTGCGCACGCTCGTCGCCGACCTCTGCTGCCGCCATTGCGGCGCGCATCGCGTCCGTCGGCCGGGTCTTGGTATCGCTCGCAAGGTCGATCAGTTGCGCAGTCATGGCGTCGGCTTCCGCGAAGGGGTCGGTCGCGCATCGTAGCCGCTGCTCTGGTTTGGCGGCGACCCGGACGCACGCTCGGTTTCCTTTGTGGCGCGAACAGCAAAGCGTTCGCGCTGAGACGTTGAGCGGCTAAGGGCCTTGGCGCGAAGCGATGTCGAAGGGCCGTGACGCCTCACCGGAGCCGGCGCAGTAAGATGGCTGCATGCATCGCGCGCTGACCCTTGCTGCCAGCCTGATCCTGCCAAGTGGCGGGATGCACGTCCACGCGGCGGACGCCTATCGCTGCAGCAGCGCGAATGGCGTCGTGTTCCAGGACAAACCCTGCCGCGACGACCAGACGCAAAAGCGCATCGCGTTGCCCGACGATCCAGCGCCGCCTGTGACGCCCGCATCGGCACCGATCGATGTCGGCGCTCCGACGCCGGCGGACTCCGTGCAAACGGTGAGGACGCCACCGCAAATCCCCATGCCATCGTTCTTCCTGTGCACGCGTCATGACGGCAAGGTTTATCTCAGCGAGGACGGTGTCGCTGGCGCCAGCGCTGTCCCGCTCGGCATGCTCGGCGTTCCTGGCCGCAGCCTTGCCGACGCATACGGCGGACCCAACGGCATCGGTATCTCCGCGCCTGGGGTGCGCCCGATCCCGCATTTTCCTGCATCGCAGGCACCACTCGCGGGCAGCTACGTCTGGATCGAAGATACCTGCCACTTCGCGCAACCGCAGGAAGCGTGCGCGTATCTGCGCAATGAGCTCGACAGCGTCCAGTCGAAGCTGCGACGCGCATTCAGCGACACGCAATCGCAGCTCGAGCACGACGAAAATTCTTTGCGCGAACGCCTGCGCGGGTGTTGACGTTTTCACGTTTCCGTGAACGTCCGCGCGTTGGTCACTATTGTGTCAAACCGCGCGAGAGTGAGCGCTGGCGCGGGATGCGCGCGCTGGTCCACAGACTTATCCCGCAAGCTGTCCACAGGCCTTGTGGATAACAATCCGCACTCGTCGCGGGCTTGACTTATCGCAGTGCGAATGCAGGCTGCGGCGCATGGCGGCGTTCGTGATCGAGCAGCCATTGCTTGATCGGCAACCCGCCGCCGAAGCCCGTGAGTTTGCCGGTGCTGCCAATCACGCGATGGCAGGGCACGATGACGGGCAAGGGATTCGCACCATTCGCGGCGCCGACGGCGCGACTCGCGGCGGGCGTGCCGATGCGGCGCGCGAGTTCGCCGTAGCTGATCGTCTCGCCGTACGGAATGCGCACGAGTTCGTCCCACACCGTCTTGCGGAATTCGGTACCACGGGCTGCGAGCACGACATCGAAGTCGTGCAGGCGACCGGCGAAGTACGCATCGAGCTGCTCGATCGCGGCGCCGAGGTAACGCCTGTCGCGACGCCAGTGCGACTGGATGCGTTCGCCCTGGTCTGCGCGAGCAAAGTCGATATGGCGCAGGCCGTGTTCGTCCGCCACCAGCAGCAGGGGGCCGATCGGCGTGTCGAGATAGTCGTAGTGCATGATCGCAGTGCCCGCGTCGGCGGTGGCGCCGAAGTCGAACGGCATCGGGTTCCTGTCGATCTTCATGAATTCCTCCACAGCAGCATCACCGCATACGCACGCCACGGCCGCCATTCTTCGCTCAGTGTTTCCAGTTCGCGCGTGCTCAGAGTGCGCCCCTGCCCTGCCGCCCGACGCAGGATGAGGTCCGCGGCCGGAAACGCATCCGGTTGCGCGAGCGCACGCATCGCGATGTAGTGCGCGGTCCATAGGCCGATGCCGGGCAGCGCAACGAGATCGTTCTCGAACGCAGCGAGTGTTTGCTCCGCACGGAATCCGACGCGCCCGTCGATCACCGCGCGAGCAAGACCACGGATCGTCGAAGCGCGCGCGCGTGTGATGCCCTGCGCTTCCAGTGGCGCATCGACGAGCGCCTGTGGCGTCGGAAACAGCGAGCTCAGACCGACCGCCCCGCCCTCTACGAATGGCGTGCCGTAGGTGACTGCGACACGCGCGGCGAGCGTGCGCGCCGCCGCGACGCTGACTTGCTGGCCGAGCACCGCGCGCACGGCAAGCTCGAATCCATCCCAGGCGCCGGGCAGTCGCTGACCGGGCCAGCGTCTGATCAGCGGCTTCATCAATGTGCTGCGGCGGAACGCGGCGCTGAGCGCGCGCGGGTCCGCATCGACGTCGAACATGCGCTTCACGCGCGACGCGATCGTGCCGAGTGCGCTGCTTTTCGAATGATGGACGCGCAATGCAAGTGCGGACTCGCCCGCCATCGGCGCAACCGCAAACCAGCCGGGTACGCCGTCGATGATGACGCTGCGCCGATAACCGTCTTCATCGACGATCTCGACGCCGGGGATCGTGCGGCGCGAATAGAACGCCAGCAGATGCGCAAAGTCGTACGGCGCGCGGTACGGGAGGCGCAGCACGAGTTCGTTCGCGGAAGCACCCTGCGTCGTCAGTGCGCGACCGCGGCGGATCTCGCGTGGCGGTTTGCCATACGATTCGCTGAACGCCGCGTTGAAACGCCGCAGGCTCGCATACCCCGCCGCCTGCGCGATCGCGGTCATCGGCAACGCGGTTTCGCCGAGCAACTGCTTGGCAAACAGCAGACGCCGCGTCGATGCGACATCGAGCGGGCTCGCGCCAAGCTCGTCCGCGAATACGCGCCGCAGATGGCGTTCGCCCACACCGACACGTTGCGCGAGTTGCGGCAACGAGCCTTCATCCAGCGCGCCTTGTTCGATCAGTCGCAACGCGCCGGCGACGAGGTCGCTCTTCGCGCGATGCAGCGGCGAACCCGGCGCAGCTTCCGGGCGACAACGCAGACACGGCCGGAAACCTGCAGCGGCCGCGGCCGCTGCACTGTCGTAGTAACGGATGTTCTGCAGCTTCGGCGAAGGCGCCGGGCATACCGGACGGCAGTAGATCTTCGTCGACGTGACCGCAATGAAAAACAGCCCGTCGAAACGCGGATCCCGCGTCAGGCGTGCGCGGTCGCAGGCGCGAGTGTCGAGCTTGGAGATGTAGGCGGGTTGCTGCATGC
>JBDSBK010000541.1:0-3980 GCA_039921645.1 Dokdonella sp. | reverse complement strand
CTTGAGACGCGCGAACGGCTGCATTTCGCTGCGACTCTCCTTGACCTGGATGTCGACGAAGCGGGGATCTGAGCGAAGTTCGGATAGGAATTGGCGAATCGCGACTGGCTCCCCGGCAAGGAACAGGTTGATGCCTTCTTCTGCAATCAGCACCGTGCCGAGCAATCCCGCTCTTTCCGCGCTCGCATGCAATTGCTTTGCAAGCGCCGACGAATCGTCGATCGACGTGAATTGGTAGGCGGCGATATTGAGGATCATGCTGCGATTGGCGATTGAATCGGATGTCTCAACGAGCGGAATGTACCGTCGCCCGCTTGCGTGAATTGGAATATCCGTACTACAGCGACTGCATGCGGCCGCCATCGACCGGCACGTTGGTGCCGTTGACGTAGGCCGCCGCGGGCGTCGCGAGGAACGCGATCACGGATGCGATTTCCGCGGGTTTGGCGAATCGCCCCGCCGGCACGGTCGCAAGCATGGCCTGTTCGATATCGGCGCTGCTCTTGCCGGTCGCTTTGGTACGGTCAGCGAGAATCTGCTCGAGGCGCTGCGTCTGCGTGTAGCCGGGCAACACGTTGTTGACCGTGATGCCATGGAGTCCAAGTTCGCCGGCAAGCGTTTTTGCCCAGCTCGCCACGGCACCGCGGATCGTGTTGGACACACCCAGATTCTTGATGGGCTCCTTCACCGACGTGGAAATCACATTGATTATGCGACCATAGCCGGACGCCTTCATGCCTGGCAGCACCGCTTGCAGCAACACGTGCGCGGCGAGCAGGTGCTGGTTGAACGCCAGCAGAAAATCATCTCCGGATGCCGAATGTGCCGGGCCGCCGGGAGGACCGCCGCTATTGTTGATCAGGATCTGGAACGGATGCGTGATCGCCGCGGCCTCGACCTTCGCGCGCAATTCCGCGTGCGCACTCATGTCGGCAGCGATCGTCGCGTGGCTCTGGGCGGCATGTATTTTCGGCAATGCAGCGAGCGCCGATTCGAGCGACTCACGCGAGCGCGCAAGTAGCGTGACATCGGCGCCGAGCAGCGCCAGTTCGATCGCAGCCGCGCGACCAATGCCTTGCGAGCCGCCGCAGACGAGCGCGTGTTTGCCGGTGAGGTCAAGGTTCATTGGGATGCGCTTCCAGCTGAAGGATGATCGTGTTCGACGATATCGACGTGGGGGACCCAGACTCAGTGCCGCGGCGGCAACTTATGCACCATCTGCGGCAACAGGTCTTCATCGTCATGGCCGTGCGGCGGTTCAGTCTCTTCGAAATCGAAGCCGAGCAGTGCGGCGTCCTCCTCATCGAGGCCGTCGAACGCGCGAAACTCCGCGTCGAGCAGGGCCATGCGCGCGGTGGCCTCGTCGTCGTAGCGCAGATGTTCGCCACTGCTGTCGAACACTTCGGCGAGACCGGAGTCGAGGATTTCCAGGCGTGCCCAGACGAGGGTGTCGCCAATCGCGGCGACCCACCACTCCTTTGTATCCTCGTCGTCACTCATGGTGTCCCTCCAAACCAGGTCATACCCTTCGACGCGATAGCGACCACCGCGCCAATCAGGATGGCCCAGGCACCGATGCTGCCTAGACGAGCCAGAGCGCTGAGGTTGCGATCGCCCAGGGCTCGATAGCCTCGGCGCAAGTACCAGCCGAACGCATACGGTGCGAACAGGAAGCCGCTGATGCGCTCATATTCCCCGGTGTGGTGATCACGCAAGTGCACGATCACCAGCATCCAGGTGATCACATAGGTCGTCAGGCCTGCGACAACAAGGCCCAGACCGCTGATCAGCAGAAACTCGCGTACGGCAAGGAAGGGCACGATCTCAGAACTCGGCCGAGCCGGGTGCGCGCGGGTACGGGATCGCGTCGCGGATATTCGCGAGGCCGCAGACGTAGCAGACCAGGCGCTCGAATCCGAGGCCGAAGCCCGCGTGGGGGACGCTGCCGTAGCGACGGAAGTCGCGATACCACCAGTACATCTTCGGATCGAGGCCGAACTGCGCGATGCGCCGATCGAGCACATCCAGGCGCTCTTCGCGTTGCGAGCCGCCGATGATCTCGCCGATGCCCGGCGCGAGCACATCCATCGCAGCGCAGGTGCGACCGTCGTCGTTGAGGCGCATGTAGAACGCCTTGATCTTTTCCGGGTAGTTCATGACCACCACGGGTCCGCCGACATGCTGCTCGGTCAGGAAGCGCTCGTGCTCGGTCTGCAGGTCCGCCCCCCATTCGACCGCGTAGTCGAACTTCTTGCCGGACTTCTTGAGGATCTCGACCGCTTCGGTGTAGTCGATGCGCGCGAACGGCGTCGAAATGATCGATTCCAGGCGCGAGATAGCGGTCTTCTCGACGCGGTCGGCGAAGAACGCCATGTCGTCCGGGCGTTCCGCGAGCACCATGCGGAAAATGAACTTGAGGAAATCCTCGGCGACCGTCGCATCGACATCGAGATCGGCGAACGCGATCTCCGGTTCCACCATCCAGAACTCGGCGAGATGGCGCGTCGTGTGCGAGTTCTCGGCGCGGAAGGTCGGGCCGAAGGTGTAGACCTTGCTCAGTGCAAGACAGTAAGCCTCGACATTGAGCTGGCCGGACACGGTCAGGAACGCTTCCTTGCCGAAGAAATCCTTCTTGAAATCGATCGCGCCCTTGTCGGTGCGCGGCAGGTTCATGAGGTCCAGCGTCGATACGCGGAACATCTCGCCGGCGCCTTCGGTGTCGGACGTCGTGATGATCGGCGTGTTGACCCAGAAATAGCCGTTCTCGTCGAAATAGCGGTGGATCGCATTGGCGATCGTGTGACGCACGCGCGTGACCGCGCCAAACAGGTTCGTGCGCGGACGCAGGTGCGCGACTTCGCGCAGGAACTCGGGCGAATGCGGCTTGGGCTGGATCGGATAGGTTTCCGGATCGTCGACCCAGCCGACGACGTCGATGCGGCTGGCCTGGATCTCGAACGACTGTTCCTTGCCCTGCGAGGCGACCAGTTCGCCCTCGGCGATCAGTGCGCAACCCGCGCTCAGGCGCATGACCTCGTCGACGTAGTTGGCGAGCGTATTCGGTGCAACGACCTGGATGGGATCGAAACAGGAGCCGTCGCTGAGATTGATGAACGAGACGCCGGCCTTCGAATCGCGGCGCGTGCGTACCCAGCCACGCAGCTTCACCTGGCTGCCTGGTGCGATCGCGCCCGACAAGGCGTGTTTCACGTCCACCACATGCGCATCGACCGCGGCGCTACCGGCTACCGACATACCTTGAAACTCCTGGTTCGTGCATCCATCTCGCCGAATGGCGGCCAGACAGCGGGGGCGGCGATGATAGCGGAATCGGCTGTCGCACCGCAGGATCGCGCTAGAATCCACCTGTCAACCGAGCGTATAGAACCCATGTCCATCCAGCTCACATCCGCCGCGCGCGAGCGCATGCAGGACTTCCTCGCCAAGGATGCGGGCGCACTCGGCGTGCGCTTCGGCATCAGGCGCACAGGCTGTTCCGGCTTCGGCTACACGGTCGATCTCGCCAGCGCGATTGCGGACAACGATCACGTCTTCGACCAGGACGGCTTGCGCCTCGTTGTCGACGCGAAGGCCTTGCCCTTTGTCGATGGCACGGAGATCGACTTTCAGCGCACGGGTCTGAATGCGACGTTCGTGTTCCGCAATCCGAACGCGACCGGCGAGTGCGGCTGCGGCGAAAGCTTCACGGTCGACGCAAACGCCTGATCGGTCAGGCAAGTCCGTCGCGGCCAACCCGGGCGTCGAGTCGCGCGGTTCGCCGTGACCTGGTTGCGCCAACGGCCTGATTCCATTAGTATCCGCGACCCTTCGCAGGAACCCATCGGGTTTTCCACGAAGGCCTTGCCTCACCGCGCCGCGGGAGGCTGTCGAGCGGAATCGTCCGCGTCGATACCCACAAGGAGTTTCCATGCGTCATTACGAAGTCGTGTTCCTGGTCCATCCGGACCAGAGCGAGCAGG
>JBDSBK010000540.1:0-3060 GCA_039921645.1 Dokdonella sp. | reverse complement strand
CGCCGTGCAGGCCGTACCGTTCGACGAGCGCGCCAAGCGTTTTCACCGCCATGCCGAAATTGCCGACCTCCGCATAGGCCGTGTTGTTGCGGCAGAACGGAATGCGTACGCCGCCGATGATGCCTGCGCGTGTCGGTCGGGTCGTCATATCGTGGGCCTTGTTACTCGCCGGGAGTCCAGAGCGTACCCGTTGCTCTCGGGTTTGAGAACGCTTAGGCCTTCTACAGGCTTGCGGCGCCGCGGATCCAACCATCCCACTCGGGCCAGAACATCCACGCAGCCGGTTGCTTGCGGATCAGTCGATCGAGCTCGGTGGCAAGTTGCGTGAGCACCGCGTCCACCGGCCCCGGCGACTGCGCTTCGCCGATAACGACGGTGCGATGCCCGCTCGAGAAGTCGATATCGACCCAGCACGGCACGATGGGCACTCTCGCTTCTGCCGCGAGACGCAACAGGCCGTCGGGAAGGCTGGCCTTCTGATCGAGCAAGCGCACGCCCACTTGCCCATGCGGGGCGAGCCGCGGTGGAATGTCGACCAGACCGATCACGGAGGATCCACGCTGCAGCGCATCCAGCAGCGTTTGCCGCACGCCCGGTCTGTATGCGATCGGCTCGCCGCCCAGCCGCTCGACTTCGCGCAGGCGTTGCAGGCCATACGCATGGCGCCACGGGCGCTGCGCGAAGTCGCTGCGCTCGAAACGCGCTGAAAGGAACATGCTGCGATGGCCTGCGTGGCGCAAAGCCCTGCACAACCACAGACCGGTTCCGTAGTGGAATGTCAGAGCGATGAATGCACCGGACGGCCACGTGCCCTGGATCGCGACATGAGGCGGCAGCCAGTCGACGGGCTGCCGCCGCGACAGGTAAAGATCTGCTGTTTCGAGGAGCCAGGTAGTGCGGGCATCATGACGAAATCCGTCGATGTCCGCGATCGGCAAATGAGCTGAGGCGACCGCCGCCGCGGCGTCGACGGCCTCTGCGAACAGCCGCGGCGACTGTGCGAGGGCACGATAACAGGCATAGGCGGTTTTCCACGGCAGCCGGGATGGCAGGCGTGGCGCCAGCGAAAGCATCCACGCATCCTGGCATCGTGCGCGGAACCGATCCACGCTCATGCGGACGGCTTCGCCAACGCACTTTCATATACGTGGTACGGAGTTTCCAGCATGCCGCGTTCGGTATAGGTGGCCTGCGCGCGCAGATTCTCTCGCTCCACATAGAGCCGTAGCCCAATCACCTCCGCCGCACAGGCGGCACGCCGTTCGACCTCTGTGTACAGCGCACGGAATATACCCTGGCGTCGTGCATCGGCAACGACGTATACGCTTTGCAGCCACCACCACAGACCGTTACGCCAGTCGCTCCATTCAAACGTGACGAGCAGGCACCCGATCGGGTGCCGCTGTTCTTCCGCGACCAGATAGAAACCGCGTTCCGGGCGCTCGAAGACGGCCGAGACGCCGCGCGTGAGCAGCGCACGATCAAGCACCTTGCGTTCGGTCTCCATCGCCATGGCGGCATTGCTGTCGACAAGGAATGCGATATCCGCCGATGTTGCATCGCGAATCGTAAGTGATCTGTGCATCATCCCTTTCCGATTTCAGTACATTCGCTGGATGTCAGCGTTTGCGATTGTAGGCCGAGACATACAGTTCGCCGACCGCCAGGTCAACGAACGAATATCCCTGAAGCTCCGGTGTGTAGTCGACTCGATCGTGCGTACGCAACGCGACGCGCCATGGCTCGAAACCGAGGTCACGCAACTCGCGCTCGAAGCCCGGCACGGTGATCGGATTCAACTCCGTGAACCATTGCCAGTATTCCGCCGGCGTCGCGTGGTCGCCGCTGCGATCCATGCGTTGAGGCTCGCTGGCGAGAACCCTCTCGCGCAACCATTCGCGCGGTCGTTTCAGATGCACGTAGCGTTCCTGCTGCGCAAACTCGAATTCGCCCAGATGATTGCCGATGTCGGAGTAGAACAAGCCCGGATGTACCATGAGCAACCCGTCCGGGCGCAGCACGCGACGAATTTCCGCGAGCGCCTGCGCATAGCCGCCCGCGATATGTTCGAGCGAGCCCCAGGAAAGGACCACGTCGAAATGGTCGTCCGGGAACGGTAGCGCATTTGCGCTTTCGGGCATGAAACGCAGGTTCGCTGGCAATTTCTCCAGGGGCAGATGCGCGCCCTGCAGGATCTCCGGCAGGCGTTCATATCCCCGGAACGGATCGATGCCGATCAATTCCTGCGGCTTGAGCCTGAGCGCGATGGCGAGATCGGTAATGCCGTCGCCGCAACCGACATCGAGGATGCGTCCCTTGAGCAGCGGTGAATCACCGAGCAGATAGCTTGTCGTCGTGCGCGCTGCGTGATCGAAATGTTTGAAGAACCAGTCTGCAGCGCCGCGCTTCCACGACAGCTTTTCAATCGGTGTGGATCCTTCGCGACTCTGCAGCTGCCACACCAGTTTCGGGCCGCTGCCGGAACCGGCCACGATTTCAAAAGCGATCGCTGATTCTGCGGCCTTGACCTGCGCACCACCATCGCGATGCCACAGCGCGACGTGCGCGATGTAGCGACCTTTCGCAAGGGTCGGTCGTGCCGCCAACGCGTGCGCTTCGTAGGCACCGCGCGGCAGCCAGCTCACATCCCAGCCAGCGGCGCCGAGTTGAACGCTCATGATCCCGGACCCACTCGCTGCATCAGCGATATCGATCGAGACATCCACATCGAAAACCACATCGGCATCGACAGCGAACTCGACCATCAACGCAAACGGTGTTTCTTCGTCGAAGCTCGTGGAGGCGAGGGATACGCGGACAAGCGAGAGATCAGTCATACGCAGCGGCGCTATTCGGGGGCGTGATGGTACCAGCACGTAAAGCGACGCTGATGGCCTCAATGACGCTTCTTGCGCGAGCTGCCCAGCTTGCGTGTCATCGTGTTGCGGCTGAGCCCGAGCGATCTGGCAGCGTGCTGGCGATGCCCGCCGTGCGCGGCGAGCGCGGCGTCGAGCAGCACGCGCTCGAGTTCCGCCTGCGCTTCGGTGTGGATGTTCTCGA
>JBDSBK010000539.1:0-4067 GCA_039921645.1 Dokdonella sp. | reverse complement strand
GCCATCTCGAGGCGTCCCAATTCGATCATCAGATCGTGACGCAGAAAGAGTGGGTTGAAGCTCATGTTGGTGGCCATGCTGCTCATGATTTTTCGCTCCCGGATTCCTGTGATAGGTACTCAGCAAGCGGCGTGCCAAGTCATGCAGGTCAACGAACTTGCTCATCGGCTCATTGCAAGGACAGGAGTCTGCGGCGCATGATTGCGTCCTCGCTGACGCTGCCCGTCGGAATCTGACCGGACGCGCTGCACGGGAACAGCGGAGGACAAGAGTTCGCGATCCTCGTCACAGTCTGCCAGTTGGATTTGCGGCTACGTTGTAAACCCTGAAATGCAAAAAGCCGACGGTCGTATCGACCCCCGGCTTCTGACGGAATCTCTTGGCTTTTCGATCACTGGCGCCCGGCACACGGTCCTCTTGGATTCCCCCTGTTCCTAAGACCGCCGGGCGCCAGCCTTGGCCGACACCCGCCGATTCTGCAACTCCGCCGGTAAAACCCTCCCACCGGCGCAATCGGCCCCTGAATTCCGATTGTTCAACGTGCTCGCATACGTCGCGCGCCGGTGGGAGTGCGGGGGATTCAGCATGTTCCGTGCCAGCACCTGCGCGACAGCTTGTTAGAATGCAACCTCAGCGAACACGCCTTCACGCCCGCGCCATCCGCTTTGACGCCGGCGTGACCTGCCGGGACAAAGAGAACACGCCATGTACAACTATGACGTCATCGTGGTCGGCGGAGGTCACGCCGGCACGGAAGCCGCGCTCGCCAGTGCGCGCTGTGGCGCGCGCACGCTGCTGCTGACCCACAATATCGAGACGATCGGCCAGATGAGCTGCAATCCGGCAATCGGCGGGATCGGCAAGGGGCATCTGGTCAGGGAAATCGATGCGCTTGGCGGGGTGATGGCGCAAGCCGCCGACCACGCCGGCATCCAGTGGCGAACCTTGAATGCGTCGAAAGGTCCGGCGGTGCGCGCGACTCGGTGCCAAGCCGACCGCGTTTTGTACAAAGCAGCCATCCGTCGTCGGGTGGAGACACAGATCGGCCTGCAGGTCTTCCAACAAGCCGTCGACTCGCTGATCGTCGAGGGCGGTCGCGCCTGCGGCGTGGTCACCCAGTCGGGCCTGGAATTTCGTGCCGGGGCCGTCGTGCTGACCGCCGGCACGTTTCTCGGCGGCAAGATTCACGTTGGCCTCACCCAGCACGCGGGCGGTCGCGCAGGCGACCCGCCCGCGCTGAAGCTGGCCGAGACCCTGCGCGAGCTGCCATTCGCGGTCGGTCGCCTGAAGACCGGGACGCCGCCGCGCATCGACGGGCGTTCGATCGACTATTCGCTGCTGGAGGAACAACCCGGCGATGATCCGGCGCCGGTGTTCTCCTTTCTGGGGTCCGTCGCCCAGCACCCGCGCCAGCTCAGCTGCTGGATCACGCACACGAGCGAGCGAACGCACGACCTGATCCGCGGCGCGCTCGACCGCTCGCCGTTGTACGGCGGCGTCATCGAAGGCACGGGGCCGCGCTACTGCCCCTCGATCGAGGACAAGGTCGTGCGCTTTGCCGACAAGACCTCGCACCAGATCTTCATCGAGCCGGAAGGCCTCGAGACCAGCGAGATCTACCCGAACGGAATCTCCACCTCATTGCCATTCGACGTGCAGGTCGAACTCGTGCGTTCGATCCGCGGTCTCGAAAACGCGCATATCACGCGTCCCGGCTACGCGATCGAATACGACTATTTCGACCCGCGCGGGCTGTGCGCATCGCTGGAAACAAAGAACGTTGCCGGGCTCTACTTCGCTGGCCAGATCAACGGCACCACCGGGTACGAGGAGGCCGCTGCGCAGGGCCTGATCGCCGGCCTGAATGCCGCGCGAGCGACGCAGGGCCATGCGCCATGGACGCCGCGTCGCGACGAGGCGTACATCGGCGTGCTCGTCGATGATCTCGTTACCAACGGCACCAACGAACCGTATCGCATGTTCACCTCGCGCGCGGAGTACCGCCTGCATCTGCGTGAAGACAATGCGGATCTGCGCCTGACCGAGCTCGGTTTCGACCTGGGCTGCGTGCCGCAGGAGCGCCGCGATGCGCTGTGTCGCAAACGTGACGCGGTAGCCGCAGAGACCAGCCGTCTGCGCGCATTGTGGGTGACGCCGGCCAATCCGCTCGGACGCGAGGTCGAACGCACGCTCGGTTTCGCGGTCTCGCGCGAGACGAACGCACACGATCTTCTGCGCCGACCGGAAGTCCTGTATCGCAATCTTGTCAGCGTCGACGGCATCGGCCCCGGCGTCGATGAGCCGGCCGTCGCCGATCAGGTCGAGGTCGCGGTCAAGTACGCGGGCTACCTCGAACGCCAGCGCGACGAAATCGAACGCAACCGTCATCACGACGACCGTGCAATCCCGGCCAGTTTCGATTTCGACGGCGTGCGCGGGCTCTCGTCGGAGGTGCTGCTGAAGCTGAAGGCCGCGCGCCCACAGACGATCGCCCAGGCACGACGGATTTCAGGTGTCACACCCGCCGCGGTGTCGTTGCTGCTGGTCCATCTCAAGCGCGGGATGCGCGACGTCGCCTGAGGCATCGCGGCCACGCGAAACAAAAAAGCCGGGCAAGTGCCCGGCTTCTTGTTGGTCGCGAGATCGGCTTGTCTTACTTCTTCTTGCTCGCCTCGACCTTTTCCTGCGCCATGTTCAGCGCATTCATCGCGGCATCATGCATCGACTTGATCTCGCCCTCGCCGACGCTGCCGCCGCCGGGCTTTTCGTTCCACAACACTTCACCGTTGTCGCCCCAGCCTACGGTTGCGCCGTTCTGCTGCTTCACGACCATCGGCTTGCCATCCTTGTAGGCATACTTGACCGAACTGCGGCCCCCCGCGTCCATCTCGGTGTTGAGGCGGACGAAGCGCACGCCGCTGGTTTCGGCGAACGCATCCCAGCCGATCGAGGCCGTATCGGTCGTGTACGTGCCGGCGACTTTCTTCATGCCACCGATATGCGCCTGCAGCTTGGTGAATTCTTCCTTCAGCTTTTCCGCCGGCGTCGCTTCGGCGTTCAGCACGACCTGCGCGGTCGTGCCGGCACCGTGCGTGAGTACGGGGGAATTGAGCGCGGGGACGAAGTGGCGCGGACCATCGGTCAACGATGCATTGACCACGTAGGTACGTGTCGCAGCGATCTTGCCCGCATCGAAGTCCAGCGCGAAATTGAACGGCGGCTCGCCGCCGACGTCGAAGGTCTTCTCGGCAATCGCGACTTCGGGCGTGGCGATATCGACGAGCTTCACGTCAAGCTTGGCGCCGGCAGCGATCGGGATCTGGTCGTGGAAAGTGACCGTGCCATTGATGGTCGAACCGGGTGCGATCGCCGGCGGTGCATTCTTGCCGGGGCCAGCCTGATCTGCGGAATTGCACCCGCCCAGAAAAGCCAGCGCGGCAAGCACCGCGATCCATTGATTCCGCATGACTGCACTCTCCGACAAGACAAGAACGAAAGACATCGTACATTAGATATCCCGGCGCGGCTCGCCGATTCAAACGAGCCCTGGGCCGCAGCGGGGTTAAACTTCGCGGGCCGCTGCTGACGTCACGCGGCCCACTTACCAAATGATGCCGCCACGATAATCTGCGCGCAGCCAGCGTGCAATTCCGCTTGCGAACCGCAAATGAACGGACGGCCGTTGGGGACGCTTGCCGTCACAAAAACACAGCCGAACCGGCAATCGCTGCCTCTTCCTCGAAGGATCACCATTCGCCGCCGTAGGGTATATCGGCTCATGCGACCGGCAGCAGCGAAATATCGGCAACGCGCAAGAACAAGCTGCGCAGACCGCCGAGCAAGGCAAGCCGATTGGCGCGCAGGGCCGGATCATCGGCCATGACCATGACCGTATCGAAATAGCGATCCACGGGCTCCCGCAAACGGGCGAGACGTTTGAGCAGGCCAACATAGTCGCGCGTGGCGATCAACGGTGCGCCATCGGTTTGCGCCGCCTGCAACTCAACCGCGAGCTCGCGTTCGACTCCGGCATCGAGCAACGCGTCGTCGATCTTCGTGAGCGCGCC
>JBDSBK010000538.1:0-3026 GCA_039921645.1 Dokdonella sp. | reverse complement strand
AGCACCTGCACGATTGCCTCGGCGCCGCTCATGCGCTCGCCTGCACGGGCGTGTGCGGGTGTTTCCGGCTCGGCTTTCAGTGGTTGTGCATTCACGAGGTTGCGATTCCTTTGCGATGAGTGCGCGTGCTTCGAGCTGACGCGTCCGGCCGTGCGACACGCAAGCGGCGAATGGCCGCGCGCGAATATCACGTATCTGCGATCAGCCGACTTTCCTCAGCGGTTCGGCCGCAGGCACGGGCGTCGATGTCGATGTCGATGCGGTCTGCAACCAAGGCATGCGCGCACGCAACGCCGCACCGACTTTCTCGATCGGGTGATCGAGATCGGCCTGCTTGAGGCGCTTGTAGTTGGGCAGGCCGGCCGCGTATTCGGCGGTCCAGTTGCGCGCGAACGTGCCGTCCTGGATGTCGGTGAGCACCGCCTTCATGCGCTGCTTGGTGCCTTCGTCGACGATTCGCGGACCGCTGACGTAGTCGCCGTACTGCGCGGTCTCGGAAACGAATTCGAGCATGCGCGTGAGGCCGCCCTCGTAGAACAGATCCACGATGAGCTTGAGTTCGTGCATGACCTCGTAGTACGCGATCTCCGGTTTGTAGCCGGCTTCGACGAGGGTCTCGAAGCCCTTGAGAACGAGTTCGCTGGCGCCGCCGCAGAGCACGGCCTGCTCGCCGAACAGATCGGTCTCGGTTTCCTCTTTGAAGTCGGTTTCGATCAGCAACGCGCGTCCGCCGCCGATGCCGTCGGCATACGCCTTGGCCTTGGCTTCGCCGCTTCCGCTTGCGTCCTGATGTACGGCATACAGGCAGGGGACACCGCGACCGCGCTCGTATTCGCTGCGCACGAGCGCACCCGGACCCTTCGGCGCGACGAGCACGACATCGATGTCCGCGCGTGGCGTGATCTGGCCGAAATGCACGTTGAAACCGTGTGCGAACAGCAGCGCCGCGCCGGGCTTGATATTGGGTTCGATCGCATCGCGATACAACGCAGGTTGCACCATGTCCGGCGTGAGCACGGCAACAAGGTCCGCACCGCGCACGGCGTCGGCGGGTTCGACGACCGTGAAGCCGTCGGCAGTGGCGCGCAGGGATGTCGGTCCGCCCTTGCGCAATCCGACGACGACATCGAGACCCGAGTCCTTGAGGTTGAGTGCGTGCGCGCGACCCTGACTGCCATAGCCGAGAACGGCGATTCGGGCCTGACGCAGGGTGGTATTCGTTGCTGGCTGGCTCATGCGGTAACTCCTTCGTTGGATTCTTCGTGGATGTGCGTGGACGTCTGGATGGCTGTCTTCGGTTGCGTGATCGCGCCGTCGGAAGCGGAGCTGACGAGACAGGCGTACTTGGCGAGCGCGCCATGCGTGACCTTGGGTGGCGACGGACGCCAACTCGCGCGACGGGCGGCGAGGTCGGCGGTCGTTCGCAACTTGCGCTGGTCGCCGTCGATGACGATGCGGTCGCCTTCGCGCAGCAACGCGATGGGTCCTCCGCGCGCGGCTTCGGGCGAAATATGGCCGACCATGAATCCATGCGTCGCGCCGGAGAAACGACCGTCGGTGATCAGGGCGACATCGCCACCGAGTCCGCGACCGATGAGTGCGGCGGTAACGCCGAGCATTTCGCGCATGCCGGGGCCGCCGGCGGGACCTTCGTTGCGAATCACGATCACATCGCCGGCGTGGATGCGGTTGCCCTGCACGGCGGCGAAGGCTTCTTCCTCGCTCTCGAATACGCGAGCGCGGCCGTCGAAATGCCCGCCTTCCTTGCCGGCAAGCTTGAGGATGCAACCTTCCGGTGCGAGATTGCCGTAGAGGATCGAATAGCCGCCGCGTGGTTTCAGCGGCGCGCTGACCGGATGTACGACATCCTGTGCGTCCGCCCGAGGCGCTGCCGCCACTTCCTCGAACAGGCTGCGGCCGGTGACCGTGGGTACGTCATCGAGCATGCCGGCCGCGATCAATTCCTGCGCGACCCGCGCGCAACCGCCGGCGCCGAACAACTCGACCGCGGTGTAGCGGCCGCCCGGCAGCAAGTCTGCGATCACCGGCGTGTATTTCGACGCGGGCTCGAAGTCTTCCAGCGTCCACTCGACGCCGGCTTCGCGCGCAATCGCGAGCAGATGCAGCACCGCATTAGTCGACCCGGCAGTCGCTGCAACCATGCGCGCCGCGTTGCGAAACGACGTGCGTGTGAGCATGGCGCGTGGCGTGCGCTCCTCGCGCAGGCACTCCATCACGAGTTCGCCACAGCGGCGCGCGGCCGCGAGCTTGGCCGGATGCGTCGCCGGAATATCGTTGAAACCCAGCGGTGACAAACCGAGCGTCGACAACACCATGGCCATCGTGTTGGCGGTGAACTGACCGCCGCATGCGCCGGCTCCCGGGCACGCGGCGCGCTCGACCGACGTCAGTTCCGCATCGCTGATCTTGCCGGCGCCGTGCGCGCCGACTGCCTCGAAAACCTGCTGGATCGTGATCGGATGATCGTCGTGCGTGCCATGGGCGATGGTGCCGCCGTACAGCGCGACGCCCGGAACATCGAGGCGAGCCAATGCCATCGCCGCGGCGGGAATCGTCTTGTCGCAACCGCAAAGCACGACCATCGCATCGAGGCAGTGTCCATCGACGGCGAGCTCGATCGAATCGGCGATCACTTCGCGGCTGATCAACGAAGAACGCATGCCGGGCGTGCCCATCGCGATCCCGTCGGTGACGGCGATCGTGTTGAACTCGATCGGCGTGCCGCCCGCCGCGCGGATTCCGTCGGCAGTTGCGTTCGCGAGATCGCGCAGGTTGAGATTGCAGGGGCTGACGTTGGACCAGGTGTGGACCACCGCGATGAGGGGTTTGGCGATATCGGCGTCATCGAGTCCGGTCGCGCGCAACATTGCGCGAGCGGGAGCGCGGTCGGGGCCGGTCTTGATCAGGTCGCTGCGCATGGAATTCCGTGTGTGGATGCGTGGGAGGGGGATGTCTCGGCGTGTGCATTCATCCGCTGGCCCGCCCCCAACGCAGGAACGCCGCGG
>JBDSBK010000537.1:0-7557 GCA_039921645.1 Dokdonella sp. | reverse complement strand
ACCCGCGAACGAACAGAAACAAGCGGCATCACTTTGCGGAGGATGGGAAAATGTTCGAACTCGTTGAAAGAATGGCACCGAATGCGATCATCAAGGTGGTCGGTGTGGGCGGCGGCGGCGGCAATGCGGTCAGTCACATGGTGCAGGCCAATGTAGAAGGCGTGGATTTCGTCTGCGCCAATACCGACGCGCAGGCGCTCAAGAGCAGCGGTGCCAAATTCACGCTGCAGCTTGGTGCGAATGTCACCAAGGGTCTCGGCGCCGGGGCGAACCCCGAAGTCGGTCGTCAAGCCGCGCTGGAAGACAGAGAGCGCGTCGTCGAGCTCCTGACCGGCGCCGACATGGTGTTCATCACCTGCGGCATGGGTGGTGGCACGGGCACCGGTGCGGCTCCGGTCGTCGCTCAACTTGCCAAGGAAATGGGCATCCTCACGGTTGCGGTGGTTACCAAGCCGTTTCCGTTTGAAGGCCGTCGGCGCATGCAGGTTGCGCTGAAGGGCATCGAGGAACTCGGCCAGTACTGCGACTCCCTGATCATCGTGCCGAACGAAAAGCTGCTGACGGTACTCGGCCGGGACGTGACGTTGCTGAGTGCATTCAAGCAGGCCAACGACGTACTGCTCGGCGCAGTGCAGGGCATCGCGGATCTGATCACTCGCCCGGGTCTGATCAACGTCGACTTTGCCGACGTGCGTACCGTCATGAGCGAAATGGGCATGGCCATGATGGGGACGGGTACCGCGCGTGGCGACGACCGCGCAGTCGCGGCCGCCGAGGCGGCGATCAACAATCCGCTGCTCGACGACGTCAATCTCGCCGGCGCCTGCGGCATCCTCGTCAATGTCACTGCTGGCACGAATCTCACGATGCGCGAGTTCGACGACATCGGCCAGGTGATCCACGAGTTCGCCAGCGAAGACGCGACGGTCGTGGTCGGCACGGCGCTCGATCCCGAGCTCAAGGATGATGTGCGCGTCACCGTGGTCGCGACCGGCCTCAACCGGGCGGTCGCCCGGCAGCCTTTGCGCGATCACCGCGAGCGCGAAATCGTCTCGGCGCAACGGCCGGCAATGCGCGTGGTACGCAACGCGACAACCGGTGAAGTCGACTACCTCGGTATTCCGGGGCAGCCAATGCGCGCCGAAGCGATCGATCGCACTGTGCCGCAAGAGACATCCGGCGACTATCTGGACATTCCTGCGTTCCTGCGGCGCCAGGCGGACTGAGCCGAGCGCTCCCCATCCTGCCGTGAGGTTCGCCGGATCCTGGCGGACCCGGGACAACGAAGCTGGCGGCGCGTCGAACACGCCGTCCGGCGGCCGAACGCCATCATGCGGCGCCATGATGGTGTTCGCTGTCGTCGCAGCCAATTGCATGGCTGATCGGACAGAAGACCTTTGTGTCGGCGTCATCGCGTGGATACGCGAAACACGCACGCTTCCTGCATCCTGCCGCGGCCGAATTTCCGCCCCTGAATCGCCGCCCTCATTGGGCGACGGATTTGGCGCGCAAATTGCGGGCAAGTGTTGCGAAAACAAGACACTTGTGGGGTGCATACATCGCTTAACTTTTCAGCACAAACTTGCTGTGCTAACCTCGCCGATGTTTTGTCAGCTCCTGCCCCAGGGGTCACACCATAAAAATGATCAGACAGCGCACGCTCAAGAATGTAATTCGGGCGACAGGCGTGGGTCTTCACACGGGCGACAAGGTCTACATGACCTTGCGACCGGCAGCAGTCGACACCGGCATCGTGTTCCGCCGCGTCGACCTGCCGAATCCGGTGGACCTTCGCTCCTGTTGCGAAAACGTAGGCGATACCCGTCTTTCGACCACGTTGGTCAAGGGGGATGTCCGCGTCGCCACGATCGAGCATTTGCTCTCGGCGATGGCCGGACTCGGCATCGACAACGCGTATGTCGACCTGTCTGCACCCGAAGTGCCGATCATGGACGGCAGCGCGGGTCCGTTCGTGTTCCTGCTGCAGTCGGCAGGCATCGAGGAACAGGCCAAGGCCAAGCGTTTTATCCGCATCAAGAAGTCGGTAACCGTCCGCGACGGCGACAAATGGGCTCGATTCGAGCCGTTCGATGGCTTCAAGGTCGGTTTTTCCATCGACTTCAACCATCCGATGTTCACCAAGCGCACGTCGACGTCCGAGATCGACTTCTCGACGACGTCGTTCGTCAAGGAAGTCAGCCGTGCGCGTACGTTCGGCTTCATGCGCGACATCGAGATGCTGCGCGAGAAGAACCTGGCGCTTGGCGGTTCGATGGACAACGCGATCGTCCTGGACGATTACCGCGTGCTCAACGAAGACGGATTGCGCTACGAGGACGAGTTCGTCAAGCACAAGATTCTCGATGCGATCGGCGATCTCTATCTGCTTGGCCACAGCCTCATCGGCGCGTTCTACGGTTACAAGTCAGGCCATGAACTGAACAACAAGTTGCTGCGCACCCTGCTCGCAGAAGCAGCGGCGTGGGAAGAAGTCAGTTTCGAGGACGAGAGCGCGGCGCCTATTTCCTACGCCCATCCGGCGCAGGCGGTGTAGAGCATCGCGACAATGTCGGTACGTTTCGCGGGAGGCGAATCGCATCACAAGAAATTAAGGGCGGCACGGGTAAGGTGCGATTTCGGGGAGAGCGCATAGATGCTCCTCCGGCGCAGAAAGCGTCTTGTTGGGGACGTGCGATGTGAAGCAGGTTGCGCTACGACGCCCAACCCGCGAATAACAAGAAAACCGGTCTTCGCCAGAAGGCCATCGCGGGAATCGAAGTCGCCCCGGCTTCGTGTGGGAATCAATCATCCGTGGCGATGGACGCCAGTTGCAGATAGAGGGCCCGGAGTTCCGGGTCGGAGAGGGTGTTCGCTGTCGCTCGCAAATGGCGGGCGGTGGCGGCAGAAAGCGGTTTCGGCTTTGTCGGGTCCGGGGGGACAGTCGGCAAGGGCGCCACTTTCACGGCGAAACGTTCGACGCTGCCGCCCAAAGCGGCATTGGCTTCTGCAAGCAGGGCGGATTGATAAAGCCTGATGCGGCTGGCCCAGGTCGGACTCGACGCCAGAAAGACAATTCGCCCGTTGCGGACGTCCGCGAGCCTTGTCTCGCGTGCGACAGCAGCAGGCAAGAGGTGGCGCAGTCTTACATCCAGCGCATCCAGAGCGCGCGCGCGATCAGCGAGCGCGTCGAGTGCGATGCACTCTGCGACAGGCTTAGGGCCGGGCGCAGAACCATGGAGCGGATTGCGACTTGGCGACATGACAAACACGAACTCGGCGCTAAACAAGCATGAACATCATTATCGTCCGCAACGCGAGCTTCCTGCCACGCCGCATCGATCTCGCCAGCCAGCGCGGTCGCTTGCTCGCGACAGCCGTACTTGGCGGATGTGCTCTTTTTTTCGTTGTGCTCGGTGTCGCCGCGACGCTTTTTTTCGAAAATCCGCACAGTCGTGATCTACGCGAAGTTTCCGAACTGCGAAATACAATTACTGCCCAGCGCGCGCTTCTATCGAGCCTCGATACTGACTCGCATCGCAATCTTGATGCGCTAGCCCTTCAATTGGGGCAGCTTCAAGCGCATGCAACCCGCCTGAATGCGCTCGGCGAGCGGCTGACCCAAGTCGGCAAGCTCGACGACGGCGAATTCGATTTCGTCAGCGAACCCGCACTCGGTGGTCCCGAGGAGCCGGCGACCGGGAACACGATGTCGCTGCCATTGCAGAGCGGCATCGACAATTTGCGCGCCGAATTCGATCGCGAGCAGGCCCAGCTCGACGTGCTAGAAAACCTGCTGCGAGATCGCAAGATCGACAATGCGCTGCTGCCCAGTGGGATGCCGGTGGCGCAGGGATACATTGCATCGGGCTTTGGCGATCGCTCGGATCCATTTGATGGCCATGCGGCGATTCACATGGGCGTCGATTTCTCGGCACCGGAAGGAACGCCCGTCAGCGCCGTTGCAGATGGCGTCGTCACCTATGCCGGTGAGCGCAGCGGCTACGGCAATGTCGTCGAAATCGATCACGGCAATGGCTATATGACGCGCTACGCGCACAATTCGTCGTTTGTCGCGCAAGTCGGAGCGCGCGTGCATGCGGGCCAGGTCATTTCCAAAGTCGGCACGACCGGTCGTTCGACGGGTCCCCATTGCCATTTCGAAGTGTGGCTGAATGGCAGGGCCGTAAATCCGATGGTCTATGTCAAGTCGACGCGATCCACGCGAGCCTGAATCGCTGCTTCAGGGCCCGGCGCATATTTGTCGTTTGCGGCGGGCGAAATGCGCGACCCGTAGCCGAAGTACGCAGCTCTGGCTGATCGAAGCGCCTGTCCGCCATTGCCCTTGAAAGGGCGCCATGCAGCACAAAACTGGCTTGTGTCGAAGGCGCGCCGTATCATCGGCGCCCCGTGCGCGCTCTCATGGGTCAATTCGCCGAAAAGCCGGTCATGCGTGGACGCGCTTTTCAGCAAGAGCATCCTTGACCGCGTCTTGCGCGGCATCCGTTTACCCATCAAACGTTCCCCAACCGAAGACCACCCATGCTCAACAGCTTTCTGACGCGCATTTTTGGCAGCCGCAATGAACGCGTGTTGCGCCAGCTCGGCAAGTCCGTGGTGCAGATCAATGCGCTGGAACCGCAATATCAGGCGCTCTCGGATGAGCAACTGCAGGCGAAGACGGTCGAGTTCCGGCAGCGTCTCGCAGAAGGCGCAGCGCTCGACAGCCTGTTGCCGGAAGCGTTCGCGACGGTGCGTGAGGCCGCGCGCCGCGTCCTCGGTCTGCGCCACTACGACGTACAGCTGATCGGTGGCATGGTCCTTCACGGCGGACGCATTGCCGAGATGCGCACCGGCGAAGGCAAAACCCTGGTAGGTACTTTGCCCGTCTACTTGAACGCATTGGAAGGCAAGGGCGTGCACGTGGTCACCGTCAACGACTATCTCGCCAAGCGCGACGCGGCGTGGATGGGCAAGGTCTACGATTTCCTCGGCATGACTGTTGGCGTGGTGTGGCCCGGCATGGAGCACGGTGACAAGCGCGCGGCCTATGCGGCCGATATCACCTACGGGACCAACAACGAATTCGGTTTCGACTACCTGCGCGACAACATGACGTTGAGCAAGGATCAGCGCTACCAGCGCGGCCTCAACTACGCGATCGTCGATGAAGTCGATTCGATCCTGATCGACGAGGCGCGCACGCCGCTGATCATCTCGGGTCCGTCCGACGAATCGCCGCAACTCTACGTCAAGGTCAACCGCATCGTTCCGCGCCTGACGCGCCAGGCGAAGGAGCCGAGTCCGACCGAGCCGCCGGTGCCCGGCGACTTCTGGGTCGACGAGAAGCAGAAGCAGGTGCATCTCTCCGAAGAAGGCATGCAGCACGCCGAGGATCTTTTCCGTGCCGACGGGATCATCGGGGAGGACGAAGGTCTTTACGATTCACAGCATATTGCCGTCGTGCATCACTTGAACGCGGCGCTGCGCGCGAATGCGATCTATCAGCGCGACGTGGACTACATCGTGCGTGATGGCGAAGTCATCATCGTCGACGAGTTCACCGGCCGAACGCTCGCGGGTCGACGCTGGTCCGACGGCTTGCATCAGGCGGTCGAAGCGAAGGAAGGCGTGCCTATCCAGCGCGAGAACCAGACGCTCGCATCGATCACGTTCCAGAACCTGTTCCGCATGTACAAGAAGCTGGCCGGCATGACTGGCACGGCTGATACCGAAGCCTACGAATTCCAGTCGATCTACAACCTCGAGGTCGTGGTCATTCCCACCCACCGTCCGATGGTTCGCAAGGACGAGGCGGACGTGGTGTTCCTGAAGTCGGGACCCAAATACGACGCGATCGTCGAGGACATCAAGGACAGCCACGAGCGAGGTCAGCCGGTGCTGGTCGGTACGGCGTCGATCGAGATGTCCGAATTGCTGTCGGAACTGCTGAAGAAGCGCGGCGTCCCGCATGAAGTGCTCAATGCGAAGCAGCACGAGCGCGAGGCGCACATCGTCGCTCAGGCTGGTCGACCGAACTCGATCACGATTGCGACGAACATGGCCGGGCGCGGCACCGATATCGTGCTCGGTGGCAGCCTCGAAGCCGAATTGCATGCGCTGGCGGAAGACGTGTCGCAGAGCGAGCGCGATCGGGTCAAGGCGGAATGGCAGAGACGGCACGACGAAGTATTGGCGCTCGGAGGCCTGCGAATCGTAGGCACTGAACGCCACGAATCGCGCCGCATCGACAACCAGCTGCGCGGGCGTTCCGGCCGTCAGGGTGACGCGGGTTCAAGCCGTTTCTATCTGTCGCTCGAAGACAATCTGATCCGCATCTTCATGGGCGAAGGCGTTGCGCGATTGATGCGCATGTTCGGCATGAAGGAAGACGACGCGATCCAGGACCGCATGGTGAGCCGCCAGATCGAGAAGGCGCAGCGCAAGGTAGAGGCGCACAACTTCGACATCCGCAAGCACCTGCTCGAGTTCGACGACACTGCGAATGATCAGCGCAAGGTGATCTATCAGCAACGCAACGAACTGCTCGACAGCGAGAGCGTGGCGGAGACCGTCGCGAGCATTCGCCAGGATGTGGTCACCGATCTGGTGCATCGCTACGTTCCGCACGATTCGGTCGATGAGCAATGGAATCTCAATGGCCTCGAAGCCGAGCTTGTGTCCGAGTTCGGCCTGCAGATGAATATCAAGCAATGGCTCGATGAACAGAGCGAAGCCGATTCGAACCTGATCCTCGAGCACGTGCAGTCGGGTGTGGATCGCCTGTTCCGCGAGAAGGAAGCGATGATCGGTTCGGAGGTCATGCGCGGGCTCGAGAAGCACGTGATGCTGACCGTGCTCGACAACGGCTGGAAAGATCACCTCTCCAGCATGGACTACCTGCGCCAGGGTATTTACCTGCGCGGGTACGCGCAGAAGCAGCCGAAGCAGGAATTCAAGCGCGAGGCGTTCGAGTTGTTCGAGGGCATGCTGGGTCGGATAAAGCACGAGATCGTGCAGATGATCGCGCGTATCCGCATCCGCAGCGAAGGCGAAGTCGAAGCGATGGAGCAGCAGCAGCGTACCCAGGCCGAAGCCCAGGCACGCGCGATGCAGTTCCAGCATGCCGAGGCGGCGGGCTTTGCAGCGAGCGAGATGCCGACCGACCCCGATGCGGAGCCGAATGCGCAGGCTCTGTTGCCGCAGATGCCCATGCAGCGCGAAGCGCCAAAGGTCGGCCGCAACGACCCGTGCCCGTGCGGTTCGGGCAGGAAATTCAAGCAGTGCCACGGCAAGATCGATTGACCCGCGCGGCGCGACTCGATGAGCGCGTCGATCCGAGTCGTTGCCGGTGTACTGCGCGATTCGCGCGGCCGCCTTTTGCTGGCCGAGCGTCCGCCGGGTAAGCATCTCGCTGGCCTGTGGGAATTTCCGGGCGGCAAGTGCGAGGACGGAGAAGCACCCGTCGATGCGCTCGCTCGCGAATTGCGCGAAGAGATCGGTGTCATCGTCGAGTCGGCGCGACCCTTGATCGGCGTGCCGCACAGCTATCCCGGCAAG
>JBDSBK010000536.1:0-3645 GCA_039921645.1 Dokdonella sp. | reverse complement strand
CCGTCTACTCATCCAAACGCAAAACAAAAGCCGCCTCGCGGCGGCTTTTGCGTCACACGTGCAACAAAAAACGAATCAGTCGTTGCGCACGCGCGGCTGCACCGCAGCACCACCGATCGGGTTCTCGCCACGCGGCTTGGCGCCGCCCGAACCCGAACCCGGCTTCGAATCGCTGGTCCAGTCCTTCGGCGGACTCACGTCACGACCGGTCATGATCTCCTCGATCTGCTGCGCATCGATCGTCTCGTATTGCAACAACGCTTCAGCCATCACATGCAGCTTGCCGATGTTGTCGGTGAGCAACTGCGAGCTGCGTGCGTAAGCGCGGTCGAGGATCTCGCGCACTTCCTCGTCGATCAGGCGCGCAGTGCCGTCGGAAACGTTCTTGTGTTGCGTCACGGAACGTCCGAGGAACACTTCCTCGTCTTCCTCGCCATACGCGATCGGTCCGAGTTTGTCCGACAAGCCCCACTTGGTGACCATGTTGCGTGCCATCTTGGTCGCCCGCTCGATATCGTTGGATGCGCCCGTCGTGACCCCGTCTGCACCGAAGATGAGTTCTTCCGCAACACGACCGCCGTACAGCGAGCACAGTCGACTCTCGATGTTTTCCTTGTTGTAGCTGTAGCGATCGTTCTCGGGCAGGTACATCGTGACGCCGAGCGCACGCCCGCGCGGGATGATCGTGACCTTGTAGACCGGGTCGTGATCCGGCACCAGGCGGCCGATGATCGCGTGACCCGCTTCGTGATACGCGGTCAGCTTCTTTTCGGCGTCGCTCATGAGCATCGAGCGGCGCTCGGCACCCATCATGATCTTGTCCTTGGCTTTCTCGAAATGGATCATGCGCACTTCGCGCGAATTCTCGCGCGCAGCGAACAGCGCCGCCTCGTTGACGAGGTTGGCGAGATCGGCACCTGAGAATCCCGGCGTGCCACGCGCGATCGTCATCGGCTCGACGTCGGCCGACATCGGCACCTTGCGCATGTGCACCTTGAGGATCTGCTCGCGACCGCGCACGTCCGGCAGCGGCACGACGACCTGGCGGTCGAAACGACCCGGTCGCAGCAACGCCGGATCGAGCACGTCGGGGCGGTTCGTCGCTGCGATCACGATCACGCCTTCGCTGCCCTCGAAGCCGTCCATCTCGACGAGCAACTGGTTGAGCGTCTGTTCGCGTTCGTCATGACCGCCACCGAGGCCCGCGCCGCGATGGCGACCGACCGCATCGATTTCGTCGATGAAGATGATGCACGGCGCCTGCTTCTTCGCCTGCTCGAACATGTCGCGCACGCGCGCGGCGCCGACGCCGACGAACATCTCGACGAAGTCGGAACCCGAGATCGAGAAGAACGGCACCTTCGCTTCGCCCGCGATCGCCTTGGCGAGCAGCGTCTTGCCGGTACCGGGCGAGCCGACCATCAGAACGCCACGCGGAATCTTGCCGCCGAGCTTGGTGAACTTGGATGGATCGCGCAGGAACTCGACCAGTTCGGACACTTCATCCTTCGCCTCGTCGCAACCGGCGACGTCGGCGAACGTGATCTTGATCTGGTCTTCGCCCTGAAGCTTCGCACGCGAGCGACCGAACGACATCGCTCCCTTGCCACCCGCACCGGCCTGCATCTGGCGCATGAAGTAAACGAGCACGCCGATGAAGAACAGGATCGGCACCCAATCGAGCAGGATGCGCCACAGCGGCATCACGTTGTCCTGCGGGGTCTGGCGCACTTCGACGTTCGCTTTCGCGAGCAGGTCGAGGAATTTCTCGTTGCCACGGTAAGGCACGATCGTCGAGACCGAGCTGCCGTCCTTGAGCTTGGCGGTCGCCTTCGACGGCTCCTCGGCGCTCAGCACGACCGAAGCCATCCCGCCATTGCCGATCTGCTGCGTGAAATCCGAATACGCAACGTCGGACGGCGTCGCCGGATGCGGATTGAAACTCTGGAAAACAGTCAGCAGCACGACGGCGATGACCGCCCAGAGCAGCAGATTCTTGACCATGTCATTCATTAGGCGAGTCCCTCGCAAGAGCCCATGGACTGCTTACGAACAATGGAATTGATTGGATGCATATCGAGCACGAATCGTTTACCTGTCAGCCACGCTTGCCGGTGGCGAGCGCGTAGACCTCGGAGCTGCGCGCCCGCGAGGCCTTGGGTTTGCGAATGCTGACGCGCTCATACCGGGCGCGCAAGCGCTTCACGAAATCATCAAAACCCTCACCCTGAAACACTTTGGTGAGAAACGAGCCGCCACTGCGCAAATGCGCCGCAGCGAATTCTTCTGCCAGCTCCACCAGATGCATCGAACGGGGTTGGTCGACTGCGTTCATGCCACTCATATTGGGGGCCATGTCGGAGAGCACAAGATCGACCTGCGCGCCCCCCAAAGCCTGTTTCAATTGTTCAAGCACTGCATCCTCGCGAAAATCGCCGAGGATGAAGTCCACCCCTGCGATTGCCTCCATGGGCAGAATATCCAGCGCGATCACGCGCCCCTGCCAAACGCCATTTTTCTCGCCCAACCGTTCGCGAGCTACCTGAGACCAGCTCCCGGGTGCTGCACCCAGATCGACGATGAGCATGCCCGGTCTCAGTAGCCGGTCTCGCTCGATCAACTCCTCCAGTTTGAACACTGCGCGTGAACGCCAGCCTTCGGCCTGAGCACGTTTCACGAACGGATCGCTGAAATGTTCCTTCAGCCAGCGGGTGCTGGATTTGCTGCGCGCCATCGCTGGAAAGCCCTGGGAAACGCGACGTCGCGCCGGAGTGAGTGTCCGCACCTTGTCGATGCGGGCTTTGGCGAGGAATTCGCCTGGATTGGCATGATAACCTGTAAGACCTGCGCGGCTCTGCACCGCCTGTCCCCATTCGGCGTCCATTCATGCCCACTCCACGCACCCCACGGCGCAGTACGCGTCCCCCTGCAGCCGCCGGCAAAGGCGTGCGATCCGAAGGACCGGCACGTGCAAAGCCGCGCACCGGAAAGCCCCGCACCCGTCCGGGACAGTCGGTCGAACACCGCAAACCACGCGTTTCGGGAACCCGCGCAGAGCCGTTCGAGCGCAAGAAGCCGCGCGGCACTCGCCCTGGTTCAGCGTCCGAACGTTCGAAAATTCGTCCTTCAAGCAGCTACGCTGAACGGCCGATCGAACGGGAAAAACGCCCGACTGCATCGCCCGCTCGCGAAACAGGGCCTTTGTCGGCATCGCAGAAACGCTATCTGCGCGGACTGGCGCACGACCTCAAAGCCGTCATCCTCGTCGGTCAGAAAGGCGTGACTCCGGCGCTGCTGGAAGAACTGGAAGGCGCGCTCGCGTTCCACGAGCTGATCAAGGTCAAGCTCGCGGACGACGATCGCGAATCGCGGGCCATGTCGATCGAGCAGATCCGCGCCAGCTCCGGTGCCGAAATCGTGCAGACGATCGGCAAGATCGCGTGCTTCTATCGCCGCAATCCGGAGCGCGCGCAATTCACCTTGCCGCGGTGACCAAACGATGCAGCTGAGCCAGGACTTGCCCGCGGGCCATCTGTTTTTCCGTGCCTGCACCGCGAATGCGGTGACGGTGGTGGATCGCACGCTGACACGCAGCTTCCTGCTCGCCCCCGACCGCCTGATTGAAAACTGGCCCGTCCTCAGCGC
>JBDSBK010000535.1:0-5172 GCA_039921645.1 Dokdonella sp. | reverse complement strand
ATGGTGTCGCTCAAGTGGATGAAAACGATGACTGAATCCAAGCGGCGTGCATTTCGTGTGCGTTCAAGTCGCAACACGCACATTGACGCCTTCCCGCTGCATTCGCGCACGGGCCGCCCTTGGAGATATCCGATGAATTTTCATCGATGCCTGTTGTGTGCGTTGTTTGTCGTGGCTGGCACCGACGTCCACGCCATGGGACGTGAAGAAGCGCAGGTCGAGCTTGCGCAGGCGACTACTGCAGTGCAGGCGGCTGAGCGGGACGATGCGCTTCGCTATGCGCCAGCCGACCTGGACGAGGCGCGTGCGATGCTCAACAGCGCGCAGCGCGCGGCCGATTCGCGCGCATGGACCGACGTCGCCATTTTTTCCGAACGCGCGAAGATCACGGCTGATCTTGCATCGTCGCGGTCACGTCAGCAGCGCGCGGAGGCGGCGACCGCGGAGCTCCAGCGCAGCCTCGACACGTTGCATGCCCAGCCATCCAACGGAGGTGCGTCATGAACTCGTTGAAAACGCTTCGTCTTGCCGCTGTGTCTGCCGCAGTGATCGGTATCGCTGCGTGCGCGACGACGCCATCAGGCCCGCCCGCGGATATTGTGAGGCTGCAGCATGAGCAGGACCGCTTGCACTCCGATCCGCGCATTGCCGCGAATGGCGGCACGGAACTTGCGAACGCGGATTCCGCCGTCGCAACGCTTTCGCAGAACGCGCGCGTGCTCGATCCGCGCGCCTACGAACAGGGCGTCTATCTGGCTGGCAAGCTGCTGCAGGTGGCCGAGGCCAGTGCCCTCGCTCGCGATGCAGAACGACGCGGCGAGCAGTTGGCCGTCGAACGCGATCGCCTTGCGGTACGCGCGGTGTCGCGCACGCAAGCGCCGATGATTTCGCCGGACGACAGGGGAAATGAAATGGCGCTGCGCGATCGGCCGTCCGGCGACGAAGCGCGCGCTCGCCTGCTCGCGATGCAGGGTCAATTGGTCAATAGTGAATCGCGTGTGGACGAACGCGGTCTCGTCGTGCGTCTGGCAGCTTTCAATTTTCGGTCGGGCGAGAGGGGGTTGACCTCAACCGGGGAGCAATCGTTGACATCGCTGGCGCGTGCAATGAATAACGATCCGGGTGCGACGGCGCGGATCGTCGCGCACGGTGATGCTCGCGACGCATCGGACGAGCGCGCCATCCAGGTTCGGGATTACCTTCACGCAAACGGCGTGGCCTTCTCGCGCCTGGCGCTGCGCGAAGCGCGCGATGATGCGTCGACAGGCGGGACGCGTGGCGACGTGCTCATCGTGCTGCGCTAGCCTGTAGTCGTGAATAGTGCTTGATGCTTATGCAGCAGTCCGCCCCGCGTCGCGAGGTGGGTTTCCAATGCAGGGCGCTCCGCGCAGGGTCCGCATCGCCGGTGATGTCTGTTCAAATCGCAAACGTCCACGACCGGAAATGGAGAGCGATCCGCTGCCAGGCAGCGCGGTTGGATCAGCCGTGACGGTTTGATCGATACCGCGCTTTCGGCAATGACGAATCTGGCTTCCGCCGGATGTCATTTCCAACTCCCTGCGCTAGTCTGCGCGCTTTGCCGGGGAGGGGAATCCAATGCGTATGGTCATGAAGTGGCTACTGCGGCTGATCGTCCTGATGCTGCTGCTGGGCGGGGCCTTTTTCGTGCACGTGTGGTATTTCAAGCCGTACTCGATCGACCTGTTCTACGGGCGCGTATTCGGGCAATTCGCGCTGCAAAGTCCCGAATTGCTCAGCAACATGCGCATCCTGCCGCCATGGGCCGATTTCTACAGCGGCAAGTTCGACGATGCGTCGCCGCAGCACGAAGCGGACATGGCCGACATGGTGCGCGCCGACGTCGACACGCTGCATCGCTACGACCGCGCCGCGCTGGACAACGAAGGCAAGCTGTCCTACGACGTGCTCGATTATTTCCTCTCCACCCAGGTCGATGGCGATCGTTTTCGCGGCCACGATTTTCCGGTCAACCAGCTTTCCGGCGTGCAGTCGAGCTTGCCGAATTTCATGGCGCAGACCCATCAGGTCAACAACAGCCATGACGCAAACAGCTACATCGCGCGCCTCGATCGTTTTCCCGAGAAATTCGCACAGGTACTTGAGGGCCTGAAACTGCGCGAGTCGAAGGGTGTGCTTCCGCCGAAGTTCACCGTCGAAGAAGTGCTCGCGGAGATGAAGGGTTTCATTGCGCCGCCGGCGAAGGAACACATGCTCTATGTCAGCTTCAAGGAAAAGCTCGACAAGATTGCGCCGGATGCATTGGCACAGGTCGATCGCGACCGATTGCTCGGCAATGTCGAAGCGTCGATAGAGCGAAGTGTGTATCCCGCATATCGCAGTCTGATCGATTATTTCACTGCGCTGCAGCCCAAGGCGCAGCGTAACGAAGGTGCGTGGAGCCTGCCCGACGGCGATGCCTACTATGCGTGGTGCGTGCGCATGCACACGACCACGGACATGACGCCGGAACAGGTGCACACGCTCGGCCTCGCAGAAGTTGCGCGTGTGTCGACGGACATGGATGCGATTCTCAAGACTCAGGGGCTTGCCGACGGTCCGATTGGCCCGCGTGTGCAGCAGTTGGCGCATGCGCCGGACGCGACGTTCCCGAACACGCCGGACGGCAAGGCTGCGATGCTCAAGCAGTACCAGGCCATCCTGGATGACGTGAATGCTGGCCTTGGCGACGCATTCCACGTGCGTCCCAAGCTCGGCGTGCAGGTCAAGGCGGTGCCGGAGTTCGCGCAGAAGACGGCGCCCGGTGCGTACTACGAGCCAGGCTCGTTCGACGGCACGCGTCCGGGCACGTTTTTCGCGAACATGCGCGACACCAACGAAACGCCGAAGTTTGCGATGCGTACGCTGGCCTACCACGAAGGCATTCCTGGCCATCATTTCCAGATTTCGATTGCGCAGGAGTTGCAGGACGTGCCGTTCTTCCGACGCGTGTTGCCGTTTACGGCCTACGCGGAAGGCTGGGCGTTGTATTCCGAGCGCCTCGCCTGGGAACTTGGCTTTGAAAAAGATCCGCTCGACAACCTTGGTCGCTTGCGCGATGAAATGATGCGCGCGGTGCGCCTCGTCGTGGATTCCGGCATCCACTACAAGCACTGGACGCGCGAGCAGGCGATCGCGTACATGATGGACAACACCGGCATGGCGGAGAGCGACGTCACTGCGGAGATCGAACGTTATTTCGTCGACCCGGGCCAGGCACTCGCGTACAAGGCCGGCATGCTGAAGATCCTCGAACTGCGCGAGAAGGCAAAGCAGGCATTAGGGTCGAAATTCGTGCTCAGCGAGTTCCACGATCAGGTGCTGATCCACGGCTCGCTGCCATTGGCGTTGTTGCAGCGCGTGATCGACGACTGGATCGCGCAGAAACAAACCGGTCAGTGATGTCTCGGCCTGTGGCCGAAGCGGTCGGCGAGGGCGGTTCAGCATGTGAGCAATACGTCGCTCACGCCGCTGCCTCTGCACAAACGACGAGCTGACGATCCGCGCGGCAATGGCGCCGCGCGAATCGAGTGACGCGTTTCAGAGCAGGCAGGTGCCGTTCGGAATCACCTTCTGGCTCACAGCGAATGCGCTGATCGATGGTGAGGTGTGTCCCGGGCAGGTCACCGATGCGCTTGCGCTGGCCGTGCACGCCGAATTTCCGTTCGGCGCCGAAGCGGATGCCGACGCAGCCGTCGTCCCGACGCCGGTTGAAGACTGGCTGCTCGTATCGTCGCCCAGGCGATTCTGGGTGCTGGCGTAGGCATGGTTCTGCGTCGGCGTAGCCGGACTGAAGTCGCTGGTCAGTACGGCGTAGCCGCTAGCCGACAGGCCTCCGGATGACAGCGCGCGTGCATAGAGTTGCGGCGAACCTGTGCCTCCGGGCCCGGAGCAGTCGCCACTGACCGCATTCTTGGGTTGTGGCCGACTGAGTTCGGCTATCGACTTGTCGACGACCTCGAGCGATGCCTGCTCGCGCGACGCAATGCCGCTGCTGACGTGCGGGGCCGCCAGCTTCGCACGCAATTGAACGAGCTTGTCGAGCAGCGCGCGTTGGCCTGCCGCGTTGACGGCGACGTAGGATTCGCTGCTGCCCGTGGTCTGCGCATACAGACCTTCGCTGACCTGGCTCATGCCTTCGTCCTGGGTCAGCACCTGATCGAGGGTACGTGTCGCGGTATCTTGTGCGAGCGCGCCGCCAGAGACGAGCGCGAGAGTGAGAAGCGAAAGACGCAGATTCATGATTGAACTCCTGTAGATGATGGATGCGCACCGCTCGCATGAGGGAGACTAGTGATCGACTGTTTCCGAATGGTGTCGCACGTCTCGAATCGATGTTAAGAAGAGGCCGCACCCTTCACATCCCTGAAAAATGTCGTGGTGCAATGGTGAAGTCGCGTTGCCGACGGCAGGCCGTGGATGCCATCGGTTGTCATGACGCACAGGGACGGCCTATCGTCTCAGTGGGGCGGCGCAGGGATCGACACCGATGAAGATATGGCATGAAGCACACCGAGGAATGTCTGGCAGGCGTTTCGATATCGATGGTCGTTCTCGTCGCGGGTTGCGCAACCGGCTTTCCGCGCAGTGATGGTGAAGCTCAGGTGCTGCGGGTCAAGTCCGCCACTGAATTCGTCGCAAAGGTGGATTCGTTCAAGAATCGAGGTGCCTTCGTCGATTTCTCGAATGCGTTCATCGAATACCACACCGTATTCCTGTCGGTGGAAGCGCCCGCGAGCGTCGGCTGGAACTCGATCGGGCTGCAATATCAGGGATTGCCATTGATCGATGGCAGGCGGGTGGAATCGGGACGGCGTCTGCGTCTGACGGTCGTACCGAGCATTGGTCGATGCTGCGGGCCGAATTTGACGGAAGCGACGAACGTCGAATTTCTTCCGCCCAGGTGATCGAAGTTCCACGTCGTCGTCGCAGAGCGCGGCGATTGTTGCGCGCTACCGCATCGGCGAATTCGTCAGCTGAGCAGGCTGCTCAGCATGTCGGGATGCAGGCTCCACCCGAGCAAACCGGCCAGGCCCATGATGATGCCGAACACCGTCGGAACGAGTGCAAGTCCGTACAGCCAGCGCTTGCGCGTCAGGGCGGTCAGCGCGAGCAGGGAAATCGCAATGCTGAGCGAGGCGTCGGAGAGATCGA
>JBDSBK010000534.1:0-5065 GCA_039921645.1 Dokdonella sp. | reverse complement strand
GCGTATGCGCACATCGGCTCGCCCGGTTACATGCTCGCCAGCTACATCGGCGTGATGTATCAGAACCGCGCTCTCAACGGCGGTGGCATCGCAGCGATTGCCGGAAGCCAGGGCGGCGCCCAGATCGACCTCTTCGCGACCGACCCGAATCATCCCGTGGGCATCGCGCAGAACCGTGCCTACAGCAAGGGGGGCGGGGTCTACCTGATTCCCTATATCTCCACCGAAGGGAGCGGAGCACTCCCGGTCAACGAAGCGACACTGAAGATGGAGGGCGTCCTCATCGACGACAACGCGTCGCCGGAAGGCAGCGGCATTTATGCGGACACCGACTGGACATTCGCATTTGTCTATGAAGCACCCGCTGGCGGAGAGGTGTACATGTACGCCGGGGCCGACTGTGCGAGCGCGGGATGCAATTCGGTTTCCAATAATCGCTCGGTCACTCTCGACAGCCAGGGCCACGATGTCCCGACCGCCGGCTCGGCAATCCTGATGCAGACGGATGGCGCGTTATCGGCAAACCGGCTCGTCATGCGCGGTAATGAGGGCGCGCACGCCATTCGTGTCGCGGACGGCCTTCACTTGCCGCTGAGTCTCGATACCTGCCTGCTCGCCGGCAATACCGTGACTGCCGAACTCGCCACGTTCGGCAGCGCGTCCACGACGATCAACCAGTGCACGTTTGCAGGCAACTCGATCGGCGGACCGTCGGTGATGTACGCCGAAACCGGTTTCACGATGACCAACAGCATCATCGCGCAGGGCGCGCTATCCACGCTGCACTATGTCGGCAGCGGCGCGGGCCGCGCGATCGACTACGTGATGGCGCAGGAAACGGCGACGCTCAACCTCGGCGCCACCCACCTCTTCAATGCCGACCCCTTGTTCGTCGATGTGGCAAACGGCGACTTTCACCTGCGCGCGGACTCGGACGCGATCGACGTTGCGCCGCCAGTCGCAGGCGATGATCGCGATCTGGATAATCGACCGCGCGACCAGGACATGCCCAACGTGCCGAATCTCGACGGCGACCGCGACCTGGGCGCGTATGAGCGCCAAGTGCACCTGTGCGCAAGCGACACGATCTTCTGCGATGGTTTCGATGCCAACTGAAGGTGCTTGATGCCGCCGGCCTCAGGCTCCGTCGAAACCGTCGAGGAAGATTTCGTCCGGCTCTGTCTGCAACTCGTACGCTCCGATGTCCACAACGCCGAGCGCGACACGCGGATTGCCGTCAAGGTCGAACACGCCGTAGCCACCGGGTGGTGCGGTGTAACCAGCGTTGTACAACTGCGTGCTTGACAGCAAGTGATGATTGGTCACGCTGACGAAGTGCGGATTCACGCCCAGATTTCCGCTGCTGCCGGCGGCGGGTGTCACATTGAGTACATCAACATCATTGTTCAACATCAACGGCATGATCGTGATGTTCTGCGCGAACTCATTGCCTCCATTTCCCCACAGGATATTGTTGGCCAGCGAGCTGTGCGCGGCAGAGGAAGGGCTGAGAAAGAGCGCGCCCGAAGACGAGGAGGTCGTGTCGAACATGTTGTCGGCGATCGTGTTGTTGTTGATGTAGAAGGTCACGTCGGTGGCGCCGGCGCCGAGATCAATGGCGACGGGAGACCCCGCTGTGGGCGAGCCATTGTTCGCGACGACGTTGTTCGTGAAGTAAAGCGGTCCAGTGACGGCATTGACATAGATGACCCCGGCGCTATTGGATCCCAGGTCGTTCAGCCTGAAGCGGCAATTGTCGACATGCACTTCGCCGTGCGAGCCTGCCTGGAACGCTGGCACGCCAACCATCGACCCGCCGTGCAGCACGGTGAAATAACGGATGACCACGCCCAGGCCGCTGGAGTCGACAACACTCAGCACATTCATGTTCGCTTGGCCATCCAGGATCGTCAGCGCCGCATCCGGCGTCTGCACCGCACATCCCGCGTTCCAGCCACCTTCGATATCCAGCGCGCCAGTACCGCTGGTGCGAAAGTAGCGAAACCCATTCGTCGGCGAGAGATAGGTGCCGCTGCTCACCTTGATCGTGTTGGTCTCGCCGTTGTTGCTTGCCATATCCAGCGCAGTCTGTAGCGCGCCTGCATTGTTGACGCAGAACGTCGCAGCATGTGTCGCAGGCGCGAGCATGAAGAATCCGGCGATCGCCAACGCGATGGTTTGATGGGAACGCATGGTGTTTCTCCTCGCAATAACCTGTCCAATACCTGATGAAACGTCAGTCCGAGGGAAAACCGGGTAGCCTCGTCTGCAGCCTGCGCCCGATTGGTTGCGGACTCAACGGGTGATGTCGCCAGCCAACGCTGGAAGCTTTGCTGTCAGCGTTGTGCTGCCGGGTTCGCTCAGGGTTCGCTCGCACCCAGCCGCCAGCGCCACTGTCAGGGCCGGCACTCCGCTGCAGTGCAGATTGCAGCGCGAGGCGGCAATCCGCTAGCGTTACGGGTTCCCCTGTCCCCGCGCAGACCGCCGCGCGCCCACCGGCGCGATGGTCCAAGGTTCTGCTGCGCGCCTGATTCCATGCAGTTTTCGAGGAAAGCGAAGTGATCGAAACGCCCCAACATGCCGTCGTCAGCCCGGCCAATCCCACGCCGACCTCTGTGACGCGCTTGATGCCACTCGCTGCTGCGCTCGCACTCTGTTTCGCAGGCCCGACGTCGGCTGCAACGATCGCGGTGAATACCGATACCGCCGCGGGCGCTTCCGGCAGTTGCACGATCGTTGCTGCAGTAACCTCGATCAACCAGGCCAGTCTCGTTCCGGGCTGCAGCAACAGCGGCGGCACCTTCGGCAACAACGACAAGATCGATCTTTCCGGATTCTCTGTTCCGACGACGATCTTCTTCCTGACCGGCATGCCGATGGCGAGCGACTCGGCGCTGGTGCTGACCAAGCCAATGACGCTCAGCGGCAAACTGGACGGCAACGGCAAGCCGATGGTCACCATCACGCGAACCAACGAGGGGCCGCTGAATGTTCGCTTGATCGACACCACTGCCAACCTGACATTGCACGGCCTGACCCTGTTCAATGGCCGGCCACCCGGCGATGGCGGCGCGTTGCGCGCAGGGGTAAACGCGAACCTGGCCTTGATCAACTCGCTCATCTACGGGAATTTCGCCGGCGGCAACGGCGGCGGCATCCATGCGCAGGCGGCGGTCGCGCTGACCAATTCCAGCGTCGATGAAAATTTCGCCGGCGCTGCGGGCGGTGGCATCGATGTCGCCGGAGCGCAGGGTTCGGTCACGGCCACGGGCAGTACCATCAGCCGCAATGCCAGCGGCGGCAGCGGCAATGGGGGCGGCATCAATGCAGGTACCGTGTCGCTGACGAACTCTACCGTCAGCGGCAATACGGCGGCCGGCAACGGCGGTGGCATCTACGCGCAGAACGCGACCTTGGTTTATTGCACGATCGCGGAAAACACCTTGGCCGGCGTCGGACTCGGCGCCGGCATCGGCATCGGCCCGGCGGCGGCCAGCGCGTTCACGGCGACCGCCATTGTGGCGTCCGGCAATGCCCCAGGCAACGATATCGACAGCGCCGTCCCGCAGACACTGGGCGGCGACCACAACCTGGTCGGCGTTTACAGCCGCAATATCAGCGTGCCCGCCGACACCGTCGCCTGCGACGCCAAACTCGACCTGCTCCTGGACAACGGCGGACCGACCGAGACGCAGGCATTGGGTAGCGGCTCGTGTGCGATCGATGCCGGTCCGATCTCGGCCGGCAGTCTTCCATCCGACCAGCGTGGCAATGCGTACGAGCGTCGCTTTGGCAATGCAACGGATATCGGCGCGTACGAAACGCAATCGAACGACCGTATTTTCTACAACGGATTCGAGTCGTAGCTTCCGCAATGCATCGGCTGCTCACGCCACCGGCTGGCGGTCGCGGGCAGCAAGGACCGCAACGGCAGCCCACTCCCCGGTTTCGACGCCGCCTTCCATGAAGCCCTGATTGTCGAACGCGCAATGCTCGCCGGCGAAATGCAGGTTGCCGACGCGTTCGCCGATCGCGCCGCGTATCGACGTCCATTGTCCGGGCGTGAGACAGGCATAGCTGCCCAGCGTCCACGCATGCGTCGGCCAGTGGAAGCGCGCCTCGCGTGCGCCGGCGCGCGCGGTGGCGATGCCGGGAAAGATCGCTTCGAGATGCCCCGCGGCCGCGTCTGCCTGATCTTTCGGTGTACCGTTGCCGATCTCGATACCGTGACGACCGCCGACGAAATTGGTCAGGATGCCGGCTGCACCCGCCTGCATGCGGCTGGTCTCCCACGTGGTCTGCAACGGCAAGTTGCTGTAGGTGCTGCCGCCGCTCGCATGACGCGTGCGCCAGACACGTTCGTTGAAACCAATCATCAGTTTCGCGTTGCTGCCGTAACGCAGTTCGGCGATGGCGCGACGTTTCGCCGTCGGCAGGTCGAGATCGAGTTTGACGTTGCGCAAGGTCGTGAAAGGCAGCGCGAGGACGACGCGACGCGCCTGCGTTTCGAGGGCGCCCGCGCCGCGCTTGAAACTCAAGGTGTAGCCGCCGCTCGCATCCTGACGCACGCGTTCGAGCACGGCGTCCGTCGTGAGCGTATCGGCGAGCTTGGCCGCGAGCCGTTGCGGAATCTGGTCGTTGCCGCCGCGCACGTGCGAGCGTTCGTCGCTTTCGCCAAAGACGAGGAATTTCTGCGGGTCCGGATCTATGAAGGTGAGGAAATTGAGCGCCGACTGTTCGGCGCATTCGAGCCCCATCTCGGTCGTGTACGCAACCTCGATGAGCTTGCGCAACCAGCCGGAAGCGCCATTGCGATCGAGCCACTGCGTCAGCGATTCGCGATCCAGCGCCTCGACGCCTCCGCTCGCGGCGTACGTGATCTCCGCTTCCGGCAAGCGTGCCGCATCGCGCCGGATCGCCTCCGCCAGCGGCGCGAATGCGGTGAGTATCTCGCTCTCGCTGTAGCGCCGTCCGTCGCAGAACCAGACGTCGCCGAATGCGGCCGTGGGATCGTCGGCAAGATCGTCGATCGCAAGACCGAGTTCACCCGCGAGCGCTCGGATGC
>JBDSBK010000533.1:0-3800 GCA_039921645.1 Dokdonella sp. | reverse complement strand
TTGCCATTGAATCCATCCCTGAAGATGCCGACGGCGTCGGTGTCGACGGCGCTGTTGTTGGTGGCATTCGTGTCGGGTTCATTGACCGGTGACGTGACGGTCACGCTGGTCACGATCGAATGTTCCGGAATGGACACCGATGTTGCCGCCAACGTGTAGGTGAGCACGCCGCCGTTTGGAATGTTGACGGTGTCGTTGATGCCGCTGGTCCCGTTCGGCGTACACGTCGATCCGGCAGTCGCGGCGCAACTCCAGGTCGCGTTCACAAGATTGGAGGGCAGTGGAAGCTGTACGTGCGCGCCAATGACATCGTCAGGTCCGCTGTTGTGCACGCCGATGACGTAGGTGGTCGCATGCCCGCCCGCGACGAAAACAGCGCCATCATCGATGGTCACCCACAGATCGGTGCCCGCGGCGACGGAGATCGTGAAAACCTGTTCGGCCGATGTGTCGACGCCGCCATTGGCCGTTCCACCGTCATCCCTGAGCTTCACGCCAAAACTTGCGCTGCCGGTATGCCCGGTCAGTGTGTAGCTCAAGGTGCCATCGGGCGCCATGGCGACATTGCTCGAGATGGCGCTGGGATCCTGGATCGTCCGCACGATCCAGGACTGCACGTGCTGTCCGGCTTCGTCGGGCGGACCGAAGTTCGTGACCGTCGCAAACGCGGGCGCCGACTGCGCGCCGCTGGCTCCTGCCGGCCATGTCGGGTTCGCAGCCAAGGTGAAGCTCGGCGCATCGTTGACGGCGACCACGTTGATCGTGACGGTTCCCGTGGACGTTTCGGAGCCGTCGCCGAGCGAGTAAGTGAAGCTTGCCGCGCCATTGGCGTTGGCCGTTGGCGTGTAGTCGAACGCACCGTTTGCAGAAAGATGCACGACGCCGCCTATTCCGGACGCGGCCAGCGTGCCTGCGTTGGTGACTGTCAGAGTGCCGCCGTCCGGATCGCTGTCGTTGGCAAGTACGCCCTGCGCAACAGCCACGGTGAGCGTGGTGTCTTCGCTGGTCTGGTAACCGTCGCTCGCGGCAACCGGCAGTTGATTGACGTGATGGGGCGTGCTTGCGCTACTCGGTGCGAAATCGCTCGTGCCCGCGTAGGTTGCAGTCAGCGTACGCGTGCCGCGCGTGGTCAGCGTCACCATGCAGGTCGAACTGCCCTGTGGAATCGTGCACGCATCGACACCATCACTGACCGTGATGCCGCCGGGTGTGCCTGCGCCCGGACTCGAAACGGCGAGCATCGTGGTCACCGTGACTGCCTGCGCCGGAGTGGAAGGATCGGGCAAATCCGAAGCAATCGCCAGAGTCGTAATCGCGCTATTCACGACGTGCGTTGCCGTTCCGCTGCTGGTGTAGAACGCGCCCGCATCGTCTGGCGCATAGCCGGCAGTCAGGGTGAGTGAACCCGCATGGGTGGAGGTGAGCAGACATGTTCCGGAACCGCCCGCCAGAGTGGTCGGGCCACACAAAGCGCCAGCGTTGTCGCGCACGATCACCGAGCCCGTCGGCGTGCCCGAAGCGGCCGCCACCGTGAAAGCGACCGTATAACCCTGGCCGACGACGCTGGTGGAAGGCGAAACAGTGGTGATGCTTGTCGTCGTATCGATGACGGGTGCGGACGTCGGCGGCAGCGCCGCCAGACCCGAGCGCGCATGCGCGCCGATGGTGCCGAATTCGCCGCCGACGTAGACGGCTCCGTTGCCGTAGATGCGCAATGCGAGAACGCTGTTGTCTGCCGCGGGATTCCAGTTCGGATCTGCCGCGCCTGAACCGGAGGTGGAAAGCTTGGCGATGTTCGAACGCGTCTGGCCGCCAATCAACGAAAAGGACCCGCCCGTGTACAGCGCACCCGCCTCGCTCAACGCCAATGCCTGGACTAGGCCGTTCGGCGAGGGATCCCAAACCGCGTCCACGACTCCCGCTCCGCTGCGCGTCAGTTTCGCAAGATGGTGACGCATTTGGCCGCCGATCATGCCGAAAGCTCCTCCCGCGTAGACGGCGTCGTCACTGCCGACCGTCAGCGCCGAAATGAAATCGTCGGCGATCGGATTCCAGGTTGAATCTGCAAGACCTGCCCCGTTGCCGGCAAGCTTCGCGACCCTGCTGCGGGACTGGCCACCGATATGCGTGAATTCGCCTCCGGCGTAGACGGAGCCGTCGCTGTCCGATGCGAGCGCCGCGACGATGCCGTCCGCCGACGCATTCCAAAGTGCATCCACGGCACCACTGCCGCTGCCGGAAAGTTTTGCGATGTAGCTGCGCGCCTGGCCGTCGATGCTCGTGAAGCGTCCACCCGCGAACACGGCGCCGTTCGCATCCACCGCGAGTGCGCGAACGATTTCATTGGCCGATGGCGCCCAATCCGGATCCAGGATTCCCGTACCGGAACCCGCGAGCTTCGCGAGACTGTTGCGCGGCGTGGTTCCGATCGCGCCGAAGTAGCCGCCCACGTAAACCTCGTCGTTGGCACCGCTCGCCATCGCAAGGACATAGCCTTTCGCCGAGGGATTCCAGTTCGCGTCGAGCGAGCCGTCAGGATCCAGGCGCAGGATATTGCTGCGCACGACCTGGCCGCCCTTCTCGAAATTTCCGCCAACGATGGTGCCGCCGCCGGGTTGTTCGATAAGCGCGTAGGCCTCGCCAGGTTTTTCCGCGTCCGTGACCATCGTCGTGGCGATGCTGCTGGGTTCAAGCGTCGCAAGTCCGAGCCGCACATTGCTCGCGACGCGAGTGAATTCGCCGCCGACGTACAAGCCGCCGCTTCCCGCCGGGGCAAGCGCATGGACCATGCCGTTCACCGATGCATCCCAGGCAAGATCCAGGGCGCCGGCATTCGTCAGCCGCGCGACGAACAGCCTGCGTTGACTGCCCACATTGATGAAAGCGCCTCCGGCATAGATCGCGCCGCCCGTCTCCAGCGCCAGCGTCGAAACCGCGCCGTCGGGGCCGGGATTCCAGGTGGCATCTGCCGTGCCGGCGCCGCTGCTGGAAAGCCTCGCGAGATGGGCACGCGCCTGTCCGCCAATCGATGAGAACGTACCGCCGACGTAGACATGACCGCTCGCATCCAGCGCGAGCGCCTGGACGCTGGCATTGGCCGATGGATTCCAGCTCGCATCCGCAGCGCCGACGCCAACGCCGGAAAGCTTTGCAATGAAGCTGCGCGCCTGCCCTCCGACATGCGCAAACGCGCCACCCGCATAGACGGAACCGCCCGTGTCCACGGCAAGCGCAGCGACGGAAGCGTCGGCCGATGCATTCCACGTCGAGTCCGCCGAGCCTGTCGAATTGCCGGCGAGTTTTGCGATGAAGCTTCGGCTCAGTGTGCCGATGTTGGTGAATTCACCACCTGCGTAGACCGAACCGCCCGCGTCCACGGCCAACGCGGTGACCGTGCCATTGGCTGCGGGGTTCCAGCTCGCATCGGTTGCGCCGGTGCCCCCGCTGGCGAGTTTTGCGATGCAGCTGCGGGTCTGGCCGCCGATGCTGCTGAACAGTCCGCCGACGTAAACGGCGCCGTCGGCACCGACGGCCAGCGCGAGGACGCTGTTGTTCGCCGACGGATTCCAGTTGGTGTCGAGTGTCCCGTCCGGAAGCAGGCGCGCGATATTGCTGCGCGTCACGCCATTGACCGAACTGAACGTGCCGCCAAATACGAGACTGCCATCGGGCTGCTTCGCGAATGCGTACACGAAGCCATTGAGGTACAGCGGAACGTCCGGTTGCGGCAAAGGCACCGGCATCTGCGCCCGCGCGTCCGCATGGATCACGGCGATGCCGAGCACGCATGCGAACATCGC
>JBDSBK010000532.1:0-3636 GCA_039921645.1 Dokdonella sp. | reverse complement strand
GCCTCGCAATCGGGTTGGGCGGAATATCCATCGACCATGCAGGTCCGTGCAGAGTTCACACCGGCACCGTCAGGCGCGCGGCCGGATGAATCGTAATACAGCGGCTTCGATGACGCTGCTGTCGGGGCCACGAAGCAGCGCCGGCTCGCAGGTCAAGCGAGGCACGGTCGGCATCGACATCGGCAGCGGTAATGGCCATTGGCTTTGCCTGTCCGACAGGCACCTTCCTGTTTGCCGCAATGCGGCGCTTGCACCGCGCTTGCTATAGTCGTTCGCCCGATCCGCTGGAGCGTTGCATGAGCATCTGGAAGCAAACCACCGATCTTGAGCGGATCAACGCGTGGAACAGGAATTCGCTGGTCGAGCATCTGGGCATGCTCGTTACCGAAGTCGGCGACGAGTACGTGCGCGGCACGATGCCGGTCGATGCGCGCACGAAGCAGCCGTTCGGCCTGCTGCACGGCGGTGCATCGGTCGCGCTGGCCGAGTCGCTCGGGAGCCTTGCCGGCAACCTGTGCCTCGACGCGAGCGAGATGGCCGTCGGCCTCGATATCAACGCGAACCATGTGCGCGCGGCCACCGGGGGACTGGTCACCGGCACCGCCCGTCTGCTGCATCTTGGGCGTACCACGCAGGTCTGGGAAATCCGTATAGAGGACGAGCGCTCGCGGCTGATATGCGTCTCGCGACTGACGCTCGCCGTGGTCCCGCGGCCTTCGCCGCATGCGATCTGATCGCGTGAACGTCGCGGCCGCGCCCTATGCGGACCTGTCGCCGGACGTCGTGCTCGACGCGATCGATGCGGCCGGCTACGTCAGCGACGGCCGCCTGCTCGCGCTGGCGAGTTACGAAAATCGCGTTTACCAGGTCGGCATCGAGGACGCTCAGCCGCTGGTCGCGAAGTTCTATCGTCCCGGCCGATGGACCGACGCGGCGATCGCCGAGGAGCATGCGTTCGCATTGGAGCTCGCGGCAGCGGAATTGCCGATGGTCGCGCCGCTCATCATCGACGGCGATACCCTGCTGGAGCACGCGGGCTATCGCTATGCGCTGTATCCGCGCCGTGGCGGACGCGCGCCGGAACTCGAATCCGCCGATCACCTCGCGTGGATGGGGCGTTTGCTCGCGCGCATGCACGGCATCGGTGCTCGCTCGCGTTTTCGCGAGCGTGGATCGATCGACACCCAAACGTATATACGCGATGCCGCGCGCGCCGTACTCGCTTCGGGCCTGCTGCCGGAGCGTCTGAACGAATCCTATCGCGCACGTACCGATGCGATCGCAGCGACGATCGACGCGCAGTTCGCCGAACGCGAACCGATTGCGCGTATCCGCCTGCATGGCGATTGCCACGCTGGCAACGTGTTGTGGACCGACACCGGCCCGCATTTCGTCGACCTCGACGACGCGCGCACGGGCCCGGCAGTGCAGGACCTGTGGATGCTCGCGCCGACGCCGCGCGCGCTCGACGCGCTGCTCGAAGGCTATGCCGAGTTCCGCGATTTCGACCCGCGCGAAATCGGACTCATCGAGCCGTTGCGCATGATGCGTCAGATTCACTGGGCCGGTTGGGTCGCTGCGCGCTGGCAGGACCCGGCATTTCCGCGCGCGTTCGGTTATGTCGGCGAGGCGCGCTGGTGGGAGCAGCATTTGAACGATCTGGCCGAGTACGAATGATGCGTGCTCCGCGCGAATAGGCTACGCATGAACGGCTGCCCACACCGTGCAAGCCGGTTGAACTTTCAGGGCGTCCGCATGCGGCGTCGCACCAAAACTCCGCTAAGATGGCCATCCAGATGAACCGCGACGTATACATCGACAGTGCGCCGGCCGTGCCGGACCGCCTGCGCGCCCTGCGCTATGCGATCCGTGTGCCGCTGCTCCTGCTGCTTGCGCTGATCACCGCGCCGCTCGCGTTGCTGGCCTTGAATCCGATCGCCGCGCGTATCCGCATCGGGGATGCCACGTTGGAGAAGGTCATGATTCGCTGGTGGTCGGGCCGGCTGGTGCGCGTGTTTGGATTTCGCATCCGCATCGTCGGCGAGACCATGCCAGGTGCAGTGCTGTACGTCGCCAATCACATTTCCTGGCTCGACATCGTGCTGATGCATGGCGCGCGCCCGGTCAGTTTCGTTGCCAAGAGTGAAATCGCGGGCTGGCCCTTCGTCGGCTGGTTGTCGGCACGAGCCGGCACGATCTTCCATCGACGCGGCAACACCGATTCGCTCGCGCTGGTGATGGCGCGCGTCGTGGATACCTTGCGCGCCGGCAATCCGGTCGGCGTGTTTCCCGAAGGCGGCAGCGGTCACGGCGACAAGATCGGCGTGTTTCACGCGCGCATTTTCCAGACCGCACTCGATGCGAACGTGCCAGTGCAGCCGGTCGCTTTGCGTTACGGCCTCAATGGCATGCAGGACCCGTCGGTGCCGTTCGGGCGCAAGGAAAGTTTTTTCGGCAATTTCCTGCGCGTGCTCGGCGGTCCGGCGATGGATGCCGAGGTGCACTACCTCGAGCCCGTGCCCGCGACACCGGATGCGCGCCGGCGCATGGCCGAGGAGAGCCGCGCACGCATCGTGCAGGCTCTGGGCTATGGCGATGGCTGAGAACGCCGCCGCCGCGAGTCGACTGGCACCGCGTACGCGCGGACAGGCTACCGCGACGATCCGCGCCGCCGATTTCCGTCCGCCACGTGCCTTGCGCAATGCGCATGTGCAATCGGTGCTCGCGTCGAGCGGATTGCGCCGATGGTTCGCTCGCAACCGCAGTGATGCGATCGAGCGCGACGCGGTCGAACATATCCTCGATTGCGGCGATGGCGTGCGCCTGCAGGCGTTCCATACGGCGCAGCGCCGCTTCGACGCGTCGCTCGGCCTGGTCGTGCTGCTGCACGGCTGGGAGGGAAGCTCGCGCTCGACCTACCTGCGCAACACCGGCACGCGCCTGCTGGAGGAAGGGTTCGATGTGGTGCGCCTCAATTTTCGCGACCACGGCGACACGCACCACCTCAATCCGGAGCTGTTCCATTCCTGCCGCATCGAGGAAGTCGTCGGTGCGGTCGCGGCGATCGAGCGCCAGTTCGTACCGCGTGCGCTCGCGATCGCGGGCTTTTCCCTCGGCGGCAATTTCGCGTTGCGCGTCGCGCTGCACGCACCCGCAGCGGGTATTGCGCTGACCTACGCGCTCGCGGTGTGCCCGGTGATCAGTCCAGCGGCCGGCTTGTTCGGGCTCGAACGCGGACCCTGGTTCTACGAAAGTTATTTCCTGCACAAGTGGCGCGGTTCGCTGCGACGCAAGCGCGACCTGTTTCCGGAGCGCGACTGGTTTTCGGCGACCGAACTCGGCGGCAACCTGCGTGAACTCACGCATGCGCTGGTGCTGCGTCACACAGGCTTCGCTTCACTCGACGAATATCTCGACGGTTATTCGATTGCCGGCGATCGCCTGCGCAACCTGCACGTGCCGGCAACGATCCTCACGGCCGCGGATGATCCGGTGATTCCGGTGCAGGACTTCCGTGCGCTGCAACTGCCGCCGCAGGTGGAGCTCGACATCGCCGAACACGGCGGGCACTGCGGCTTCATCAGCGATCTTTCGCTGCGCAGCTTTACCGACGATTACATTGCCGAGCGCATGCGG
>JBDSBK010000531.1:0-5142 GCA_039921645.1 Dokdonella sp. | reverse complement strand
TCCCCAAGCGAGTCCGCCGTAGAGTTCGAGCCAGCGGCGCTGCTTGCCGATGGTGTCCAGATCCAGCGGCTTGCCCGGCGCCGGGTAGGGTGCAAGCGCTGCGAGATCGCGCACGGCTTCCTGGTTGCCGTGTGCGCGCGCCTGGTCGAGCGCATACCGGTATCCGTCCGCTTCGCTCTGGCGGAAGTTCACCACCTGGCCGACGCCGACGTAGGCATGGAACCACTCCGGATGCGCTTGCGCGAGTCGCACGCCGAGCACGGACCCCCAGGAGTGACCGAGCAGGAAAATCTTCTTCTTGTGATACGTGCGGCGCAGATACGAAACGACTTCTTCGGCGTCCGCCGTCATGCCTTCCATGGTCATTCCGTCCGCGACCTTGTCGGCATCGTTCGCCGCATGGGTTTTGCCGGCGCCGCGCTGGTCCCACTGCACGACGGTGAAATAATCCTCCCATGGCGTCTGGAACGTCCATGCGAGCGGCATGTCCGGCGAGGCGGGGCCGCCATGCAGGAACAACAGGACGGGATTGCGCGTATCGTTGCCGCGCACCGAAATCCATTGCCGCGTGCCGTTGACCGGAATCGCGATCTGCGACTCGATACCGTGCCCGCTGACGATCTTGCGCGACGTCGCGATGATGTCGCGAGCATCCTGCTGCGTGAATGCGCGATGCGTCGCTTCGTTGGCGTTTGCGCCTGGAGCAGCAATCGCTGCGCAAACGCATGCGAGCATGCAGATCAATCGCGTCAATCGCATTTCTCGTTCTCCACAAAGAATCAAGGCGCACTTTGACGAGTGCGCCTTGATCTTGTCCAGCCGCACGCCTCTCGGCATGCGTGGAGGTCAGTGCTTCAGCTGTTTGGCGGCCGTTTCAGCGTCGTCCTGCTCACGCTGGGCGCGTGCCTTCGCCGAATCCAGTTCCGACGAAGCTACATCCTTGCAGCTGCCCTGCTGCGCGCTCGGCAATGCCGTGCACTTCTCGGCGGCAACCTTGTAGTCCGCCTCGGCCTTGGCGACCGCAAGGTCATGCCTTGCCTTTGCGTCCTTCTGGTAGACGTCCGACTGCACGGATGCCAGATTCTTGTTCGCGTCGCGCTCCGCATTGGTCGCGTCGGCGCTCGCCGCGTTGATTTTTTCGCCGGCGGTCGCATTGGCCTTGGCGACATCGGCGCTTGCCTGCGCCTGCGCAGCGTCGAGTTTCTGGCGCGCTTCACCGGCCTGTTCGGCAGCCTTCTTCTGCGCGGAGGCGACATCGTCTGCCGCCTTCTGCTGCGCCTTTGCGATGTCCTGCTGCGCTTCGTCCGCCGATTTCTGGCACGCGCCAAGCGAAAGCGCGATTGCGATGGCAAGGCAGGCAACGATTGGATTGCGATTCATTCGAAATATCCCCATGCAGGCCGCAAAGATGAGCGGCATTGAACGCCAGTGTGTCTTCACGCGATTTATCGCAGATGAACACGCCATTTCCGCAGACGGCTGGCGTTGCTTTCGGCTCAGCTGCTCGCCGCCGGTTGTGCCGGAGACCGTCCCGGCGCTATATCTGCGGCCGCTTCGGCTCGCTAGGCGCGATCCGGCGATGCACCTCGCCCCCAACCTCCAGGTATCCGATGAACGATCCGTACAACACCGCACAAGCTGTTTCCGGAACGCTGCTTACCGATGCAATGATCACGACCAGCACCGAGCTGCCCGGTTTTCGCATCGTGCAGAGCATGGGGATCGTGCGCGGTCTCATCGTGCGTTCGCGCTCGATCGTCGGCAATTTCCTCGGCGGCCTGCAGACCTTGTTCGGTGGAGACATCACGATCTACACGAGCTTGTGCGAGAAGGCGCGCGCCGATGCCTATCGCCAGATGACCCTGCATGCGCGGCAGAGGAAGGCCAACGCGATCATCGCGATGCGCTATGACGCCACCGAACTCATGCCGGGCCTGACCGAAGTGCTGTGCTACGGCACGGCCGTTATCGTGGAGAGCGACGCGCGTTGAGGCCGGCGTGACAGGCTCGCGTTTCCGCCGGCACGTGTCGATTTCCCGTCCTCTCGTTCGTCGCACTTGCATCAACACGGATGAAGGACGATGAAATGAAGATCTACTGGATCAAGGCGCAGGCGCCGCGTCGGGTGCTCGCATTGGCGAAGCACCTCGGCATCGACGCGCAGTTCGTGCAGCAAGCCGGAAAGCTCAGGACGGCGGAATACGCGCACCTCAATCCCAACCGTAAGGCGCCGACGCTCGTCGATGGCGACTTCGTGCTGTGGGAATCCTCGGCGATCATGGCCTACCTGTGCGTCAAGGCCGGCTCGGACATGTGGCCGGCAACCGACGCCGACGCGCAAATCGAGGTACTGCGCTGGCTCTCGTGGAACGACAACCACTGGGCGCCGGCCGTCGCGCCGTTCTATTTCGAGCACATCGTGAAGGCGACGTTCTCCCTCGGGCCACCGGATCGGGAAGCACTCAAGGAGAACGTGTCCGATCTGCAACGATACGCAAAGGTGGTCGACGACCATTTGCGCGATCGCAGCTGGGTGGCGTGCGAACGACTCACGATTGCGGATTTCCAGCTTGCTTCGATGGCAACGGATTGGCGTGCAGCAGAAATGCGACTGGATGCTTATCCGAACATCGTGCGCTGGCTCGATGGCCTGATGCGTATTCCGGCGTGGGCCGAGCCCTGGCCTGCCGACGAGAGGGGCGCTCATTGAGTCATCGGCTTCCGGTTCGTTCGCACTCTCGCCAGCCCGCTCGGCCAAACGCTGATGGATGCTGCCTGCCGTGACCGTTTCGGCGAGTGCCCCAGGCCGGCCATGAATCAGCGGGTCGTCTCGATCCGTGAGACAGCGCAGGGTCAAGCTGCGCCGGTCGGCTGCCAACCCCCTCCGGTGGTCGACGAAAAACCACTCGTCCCGCAGCCGCTCGTCGTGAGACGCCGGGTACTGCGGGATTCTTGTCAGGCAACGTGTTGCGGGTACGGCAGAATCGCGATCCGTGCAGCACATGCCGAACCACACGGGGTACGCTGGAGCCGAACTTTCATCCGTCGCTCTTTGGAACTTTGAGCCCACGTGACGGTCGGTTGAAAGCACGCTGCGACCATCTCGGGTGTTACCCGCTCGCAGGCATTTCGAGCACGACCAGCAAGTCCACCGGGGGCCACCATGAATTTCAATTTTCCCTTGCTGCTGGTCGTGCTGACCGCTTCGACAGGTCTGGTTTGGCTCGTCGATCGATGGTTCCTTGCGCCGGCGCGTCGGCGACGGGCGGACGACGTTCAGGCGATGGCGCTGTCGGCGACCGAACGCGAGGCGCGCGCGCAGACAGCATTGAAAATACCCCTCGCGGTCGAGTACGCGCGATCGTTTTTCCCGGTGCTGCTCGGCATCCTGCTGTTCCGATCGTTCCTTGCAGAGCCGTACAAGATTCCGTCGGGTTCAATGATGCCGACCCTGCTCGTCGGTGATTTCATCCTGGTCAACAAGTTCGCCTACGGCATGCGCCTGCCGGTGACGAATACGAAGGTCCTCGATGTGGGCGAGCCCAAGCGCGGTGAGGTATTCGTATTCCGCTATCCGAAAGACCCATCGGAGAACTACATCAAGCGCGTCGTCGGTTTGCCGGGCGACGAGATCACCTATCGCGACAAGACGCTGTTCGTGAACGGGACGCAGGTTTCAAATTCCCCGTTGGGACCGTACACGGGCCCCGCCGACAATGGCCGCAGCATGGCCGAGGCGCAGGTGAAGCAGGAAGTCCTCGGTGGCGTCGAGCATCGCATCATGGAAATCCCGCGCGCGTGGTCCGCGCACGACGGCACCTGGGTGGTACCTCCGGGCCAATATTTCGCCATGGGCGACAGCCGCGACAACAGCGAGGACAGTCGCATGTGGGGATTCGTGCCGGAGGAAAATCTGGTCGGGCCGGCATTCGCGATCTGGATGAATTTCGACGACGGCATCAGCTTCAGTCGCATCGGCACCTTGATCCGCTAGCGCCTATCGTTGCGACGTTGCCGCCGAAAGCACGGCGCGCCTGCGCGACCGCGATCGCGGTTTTCGACTTCGCGTCGTGCAAAATTGCAGCGCTCGCATCGCAGCAGTCGTAGTGCAGTGGAAGTGTCCGCACGACGCTTTTGCGCGCCTTGCGCGGAGCTAGGGGTTCCAGCAGACTGCCGAGGCGGGGTAGAGCAGTGGCAGCTCGCTAGCCTAACCTGCTGGAGGTCGATGGTTCGATTCCATCCCCCGCTACCACAGGGTCCGCGAGCGGACTCTGCCTTGAGGCCCAGAACCTGGAGGTGCCGGTTATCTTTCTCCCTGTTTCAGCGCCCACCCTGAGTGACGTTTGCCTCGTTGGCATGGCGGTGCTCATGGCCGTGGTGGCGTGTTGGCAATTGCGCAAGGCATCGCGCTAGCGGCATCGATGGTCGGGGAAACGGCGTCCCGCGACGCCGTTTCCCTTTTTCATTTCGGGCGATGGAAGGCCGAGATCGCACGCGTAATCGGCGTCTGCAAGCCCTGCGACGAGTGCACCGATGTCTGCCCATGAGCGCGTTCTCTTCCCTGTCCAAACCGGGCGGAATCGAACAGGAATCATCACGTTCGCATCGGGCGTACGCGACGCGCCCATTTCTGGCACCCATGCTGTTGACCGTCGCTTCGCATTTTTGCTTGAAGTGGCAGATGCGTGGACGTGCTCGCTGCGCCTCGCGCGGCCTTCGCTCGCGCACGCAGCGCGAATGACCGATCGTTCCTGTCTGCCTGCGTTCGGACCCGGCAGAACAAAACGTCAGATCATGGGGCGGTGCAACGCCACCCAACGTACGAACATGTTCGTTGACACGTCCGGCCATCGGTCGTAAGGTTTTCCGGGACGATCGGCGCCGGGGAACTGCAATGAAAATCCATACCTTCGCGCTTGGCCTCTTGTGCGCCATGGAAGCCACTGCCACATACGCAGCGACCAAGCTCGATTTTGCTGGCCAGTACGCGATGCAGCCGCCGCGTTACGACTCCACGGACAACACCGATCGACCGGCGGACCAGAAATTCGGCACACCCGAAGACGCGGCACGACCGGGCGAGAAGTTTTTCTTCACTGCGGTGCACTCGCTGCGGGAAAAGGACTACGCGTTCACGGTGGA
>JBDSBK010000530.1:0-5938 GCA_039921645.1 Dokdonella sp. | reverse complement strand
AGGGCGAATACTTCGTCCCAGCGTTTCACCGGTTTTTCGTCGACTTTCAGCGTGACGTACTCGACCTTGGCAGGGCCGACGCCGTTGTTGTTGACGGTCCAGATGAAGCCTTCCTTGTCGGTGTTGCTCGAATAGGTGTAGCCGATCGAGAGGTACGGCCAAACGCTGGCGCGTGCCTGGCTCTGCATCAGGCGCGTCTGGTAGGCGCCGAGGACGAGCGCGAACACGCTGACACCGACGGCCACCATGCTGCCGAAATTCGACAACGCGATCCGGTGCGTGCTGTTCGCGGAAGTCGCCGATGCCGGCTGCGCTTTTTCAATCATGGTGGCCCTCAGATTTGCGGTTCGATCTTCGCGGCAATCACCTCGACCGGGCGTTGCCTCGCCACCACCGCTTCGCGGCGTGCAATGTACAGGCTCGCACCGATCACGATGGCGGCGCCGAGTGCGGTATAGCGATCCAGCGCCTCGTCGAACAACCACCAGGCGAGCAATGACACCACGATCAATTGCAGGTAGCTGAAAGGCGCCAGCGTCGACGCTTCGCCCAGGCGCAATGCATGCGTCCAGAAGTACTGGCCGAGCGTGCCGAGCACGCCGATGACGATCAGCAGCGGCCATAGGGTCGTCGGTGGCGTCTGCCATACCAGCAGCGCGGCAGGCAGCGACAGCGGCACCCAGAGCCAGGTCGTCAACAGCACGATCGTGTCGGGTGGATCGCTGCGGGAGAGGAATTTGATGCTGATCGTGACCGTGCCGGTCGATGCTGCCGCGAGCAGCGCCACCAGGCTCGCCGCGGTGAAGCCATCGCTGCCGGGGCGCACGATCACGAGCACGCCGACGAATCCGGCAACGACGGCGCTCCAGCGTCGCGCGCGCACGATTTCGCCGAGGAAGATGACGGCTCCGATGGTGACGAACAATGGCGACGAATACGACAGCGCTATCGCCTGCGCCAGCGGCAAGTGGGCGATGGCCCAGAAACCCGCCAGCATGCCGACCGTGCCGATGGCACAGCGCAGCACGTAGAAGGAAAATCTTTTCGTGCGCAGGCTGCCCACACCGTGACGCATCAGCAAGGGTAGGGTCGCGATTGCGCCGAAAAAACTTCGGAAAAACGCAATCTCGAACGCATGCAGCGAGTGAGACGCATAGCGGATCAGGACCGCCATCACGCCGAAGCAACAGCCACTGACGATCATCAGCACGATCGCGCGCACGGGCAGTGCCACAGGTGCAACGGCCTGCACGGGAAGGGGAGCGCTCACGAAGGAATGGCGGGAACGGTAGGCAAGCGGCGCGCATTCTAACATCGCTGCGGCTCGCGCCTGGAGCCAATTGCGGGCGAATGGCCGCAGCCACCCTGCGTGCGCCGCGCCGCCAAAGGCCGAACAGTGTCGAATCTGTCGACAGGTCGTCACGTCGAGCGACCGCCATTGTCGCGATGGCGCTGCGTCCGCTACCCTGCCCGAACCCCGGCCGACCACGGATCCGATGAACGCGAGCGCGCCTTTTATCGTTGCGATCCCTGCGCGCTACGGTTCGACCCGCTTGCCGGGCAAGCCGCTGCGCCAACTGGCGGGGCTGCCGATGATCGTGCGTGTCGCCATGCGCGCGCGTGCCGCGGGCGCGAGCGAGATCTTCGTTGCGACCGACGACGAGCGCATCGAGGTCGCGCTGGCGACCAGCGACGTGCGGGTCGAGATGACGCGTGCCGACCATGCATCCGGCAGCGATCGCCTCGCCGAAGTCGCGACGCGGCTCGGATGGCCGGACGACACCATCGTCGTGAACCTGCAGGGCGACGAGCCACTGGCGCCGAGCAGCGGCATTCGCGCGGTCGCGATGGCGCTCGCCGAAGGTGATGCGCCGATGGCGACCCTGGCCACGCCACTGGCATCGGTCGACGAGTTGTTCGATCCCAATTGCGTGAAGCTGGTGCGCGACGAGTTCGGCCGCGCCTTGTATTTCAGCCGCGCACCGTTGCCGTGGCCGCGCGATGCGTTCATGCGCGATCGCTCGGTATTGCCCGCGGATGTGCCTTTCCTGCGCCACATCGGCATCTACGCGTATCGTGCGGGGTTCCTGCGCAAATTTTCGGCGCTGCCGCCGACGCGTCTCGAGCGCGCCGAATCGCTGGAACAACTGCGCGCGCTGGAACACGGTTTTCCGATCGCGGTGCGCATCGCGCCGGAACCTTTCCCTGCCGGCGTCGACACGGCAGAAGATCTCGCTCGTGTCGAACGTATCCTCGCCGAGACGACCGCGCGATGACGCGCATCCTGTTCATCTGCATGGGCAACATCTGCCGCTCGCCGATCGTGGAAACGGTCGCGCGCGTCGAGTTCGCGCGCGCCGGCATTGCGGTGCACGTCGAGTCGGCAGGCACCGAGGAATACCATGTTGGCCAGCCGGCGGATCGGCGCGCAATCCGCATTGCCGAAGCGCACGGTTATCCGCTCGCGGCGCATCGAGCGCGACAGGTACGCGACGAAGATTTCGAGTCGTTCGATCGCCTGCTGGCGATGGACCACGTGAATCTGCGCGCACTGGCGCGAGGGCGATCGGTGCAGACACGTGTTGCGCCGAGGCTGTTCCTCGCCGAAGCAGGCCTCGGCGACGCACACGTGCCCGACCCGTACTACGGAACCGATTCGGACTTCGAGCATGTAGTCGCGCTTGCGCGCAGCGGAGTGACGGCGCTTATCGAGCGCTTGAGTCCGGCAAAGGGGAGGGCAGGCGATGGACACGCGCAAGCCGGCGCCTGAATTTCCAGCGGACCTCGATTGGGTCAACACAAGCGCCCCGCCGAGCCTCGCACACCTGCGCGGACGCGTGGCCCTGGTCTGGTTCTGGAGCTACGACGCCGTCAATTGCTGGAACCTGATGCGCGATCTGCACAGGCTCGGCGACAAGTACCACGATGGGCTGACCGTGATTGGCGTGCACTGCCCGAAGTATCCGCGGCAATGCGCGAACGACGCTGTATTGAGCGCGGTGAATCGGCATGGTTTGCGCCATGCGATCGCCAATGATGCGCAGTTCCGGATGTGGCAGGCATACGGAATCAGCGCATGGCCGAGTGTTGCGCTGATCGACGCCGACGGCCGTCTTGCCGCGCTGTTTGCGGGCGAGGGGCGGCGCGAGGAAATCGATGCGCATATCGGCCGTCTTCTCGATGAAGCCGCGTTGCATGATCTGCGTGTTTACGAACCCACTCCACCGGCGCTGCGTCCGGAGCCGCGCAGCGCGCTCTCCTTCCCCGGCAAGGTGCTCGTCGACGAAAAATTCCTCTACGTCGCCGACAGCGGACATAACCGCGTCCTCGAGTGCACGCACGAAGGCCGCGTTCGACGCAGCTTCGGCAGCGGCAACCGCGGCCACAGCGACGGCAGCGCGAACCATGCGTGCTTCGATGATCCGCAGGGGATGGCTCGCTGGGGCGATGGGCTGTACGTCGCCGATCGCGGCAGCCATTCCGTGCGCCGCATCGACCTCGTCAAAGGTGTCGTCGAGACGCTGTTGGGCATGGGCCGTGCGGGTCGGTCTCGTCCCGATGCCGTGGACGCCCGCGGCGTCGTGCTGAACACGCCAGTCGATCTGGCCGTGATTGCAGACACTTTGTTTGTAGCGGTCGCGGGCCAGAATCAGATCTGGCGATTGGATCTGGCCAGCACAATGGTCTCGGTGTTTGCCGGCAGCGGTGAATTGGGCCTGCGGGACGGCGCCGGCGCTGACGCATGGTTTGCGCAGCCGAGCGGCCTGGCCGCTGGCAAACGGCATCTGGTCGTGGCCGATGCGGCCGCTTCGGCGGTCAGACTGATCAATGCCGAAGGCCGCGTGGAAACCATCGTCGGCAAGGGTCTTTACGAATTTGGCGACGTGAGCGGGCCTCGCAGCGACGTGCGCCTGCAGAACCCGCTCGCCGTCGCAACGGATGGGCGCGGCGTGATTTACGTCGCCGATACCTACAACCACTCGATCAAGCGCATCGATCGCGAAAGCGGCAGTACGCAGCCATTTTCGATGACCTACGGCCTGAGCGAGCCGCAAGGCGTGTATTTGCTCGGTGACAAACTCTGGATTGCGAACACGAATCGGCACGAGATCGTCTGCGTGGATATTCCGAGCGGCGAGGCGCAGCGCATCCCGGTGGCCGAGTGATAGTCGATCCGCCTCATCCCCGCGCTCGGGCTCCCGTACTATTTGCGCATGCCTGAATCCCGCAATACCCCCCTACCGTTCGATGGCAAGGTTTTCGTCAGCACCCTGACCGGTGCGCCGGGCGTCTATCGCATGCTCGGCGCCAGCGGCGACCTGCTCTACGTCGGCAAGGCCGGCAACCTCAAGAAGCGCGTCGGCAGCTACTTCCTCAAGCCCCGGCTGGAACCGCGTATCGCCGCGATGATCGCGCAGATCGCGCAGATCGAGACCACCGTCACGCGCACCGAGGCCGAGGCGCTGCTGCTCGAAGCGCAGCTGATCAAATCGCTGAAGCCGCGTTACAACATCCTGCTGCGCGACGACAAGAGTTACCCGTATATCCACCTGACGACGGGAGATTTTCCGCGACTGGCATTCCATCGCGGCGCACGTGCGGCGGGCGGGCGATATTTCGGTCCGTTTCCGAGTGCGGGTGCGGTGCGCGAGAGCCTCGACTTGATCCAGAAGCTGTTTCGCATCCGCAACTGCGAAGAGAGTTACTTCAGGAATCGCTCGCGACCATGCCTGCAGTACCAGATCGGTCGCTGCACGGCACCGTGTGTGGATCTCGTGTCGATTGCCGACTACGCCGAAGACGTGCGTCACGCCGAGATGTTCCTCGATGGTCGCGGCGGCGCGATGATGGACGAACTGGTCGCTTCGATGGAACGTGCCAGCGCCAATCTGGCCTTCGAGAAGGCCGCGCGCATCCGCGACCAGATCGCTGCGGTCAAGCGCGTGCAGGCGAATCACTACGTGCAGGGGGCGAGTGCGGACATGGACGTGGTCGCCTGCGCGATCCGCGCCGGGATTGCCTGCATCAGCGTGCTGTTTTTCCGCAACGGCGTAAGCCTCGGCTCGCGTGACTTCTTTCCGCGCCTGGCCGTGGAAGCGGACGAGGGGACGGTGCTGACGTCGTTCATCGCCCAGTACTATCTCGAGAGGCCCGTGCCGGCCGAGTTGATCCTGAGTCATGCGCCCGAAGACGCAGTGCCGCTGGCGGAAGCGCTCGGCACGCACGCCGGGCACACGGTCGAGATCAAGTCCAGCGTACGCGGCGACCGCGCGCGTTTTCTCGATCTGACTCGACGCAATGCCGAAGCGGCGTTGACCTCACGCCTGGCCAGCCGGCAGACGCTGCTGGCACGTTTCGAGGCGCTGCGCGATCTGCTCGAGCTCGATGAGACGCCACAGCGCATCGAATGCTTCGACATCAGTCACACGATGGGCGAGGCGACGGTCGCCTCCTGCGTTGTATTCGGCCCGGAAGGCCCGGAGAAGTCGCAATACCGGCGCTTCAACATCACCGGGATTACGGGCGGCGACGACTACGCGGCGATGCGTCAGGCGCTGGAGAGACGCTACAGGCGCATCCAGGAAGGCGAGGGCAGACTCCCCGACCTGCTGCTGATCGACGGTGGCAAGGGCCAGGTCCAGCAGGCCGTTGACGTTCTCAACGAACTGGGCGTCCAGGGCGTGCCCATCGTGGGCGTCGCCAAGGGCGAAGCACGCCGTGCCGGCGATGAGACCTTGATCCTCGGGCGCTCCGGCCGCACCCTTTGGCCAGGCCCGGAGTCGCTCGCTTCGCACCTGATACAGGCGGTGCGCGACGAGGCGCACCGATTTGCGATAACCGGACATCGGGGCCGACGCGAGAAGGCACGTGAGGCGAGCAGCCTTGAAGAGATCGCCGGCGTGGGCGCACGCCGACGTTCCGCGCTTCTTCGACACTT
>JBDSBK010000529.1:0-2524 GCA_039921645.1 Dokdonella sp. | reverse complement strand
GCAGGCCAACATAGTCGCGCGTGGCGATCAACGGTGCGCCATCGGTTTGCGCCGCCTGCAACTCAACCGCGAGCTCGCGTTCGACTCCGGCATCGAGCAACGCGTCGTCGATCTTCGTGAGCGCGCCGGCGCCAGCCTGGCGCAGGATATTGCCGATACGCTTGTTGGCGGCGGCGAGTGCCTGTGCCTCGGGGAACTTCGTGAACTCGACCACCGCGCGCAGGCGTCGATCGAAATCGGTGAGATCCGATGGGGCGAGCGCTCGCACGGCCTCGAACGCTTCGCCGCTGATGCCTTGGTCGGCGTAGTAGCCGCGCATGCGATCGAGAATGAAGTCGCGCAGATCCGCCGCAAGTTCGCTACGTCGCTTTCCGGCATCCAGTGTGGACGTTTTGCCGTCCTTTCCTTTGGGCAGACCTGCGGCCAATGCGCTGTCAGGGAGCAGGGCGAGCGCCTCCGCCAGCTGCGCATCGAGATCGAACTGCAGGTCCCCTTCGATCAAGGTGCGTGCAAGCCCGAGCGCGGCGCGCCGCAGCGCAAACGGATCCTTGTTGCCGGACGGCTTCATGCCAACCGCGAAAATGCCGGCCAGGGTATCGAGTCGCTCGGCAACCGCCAGCACCTGACCGACTTTTCCCTGCGCGATCTTGTCGCCAGCAAATCGCGGTGCGTAAAACTCATCCAGCGCGGCGGCGACCTCGGCGTGTTCGCCGCTCGCTGTCGCATAATATCTTCCCATCACGCCTTGCAGCTCCGGAAACTCGCCGACCATGCGCGTGAGCAGGTCGCATTTGCTCAACGCGGCTGCGCGTGTCGCCAACGCGGCATCGACGCCCACGCGATTGCCGATCACGCGTGCAAGCTCGGCGACACGCACGCTCTTGTCCCACACCGAACCGAGCGCCTGCTGGTACGTCACGTTCTTGAGGCCTTCCTGATAGCCGGCCAGCGGCGTCTTCAGGTCTTCGTCGTAGAAGAATTTCGCGTCGGCGAAGCGCGGGCGAATCACGCGCTCGTAGCCCTTGCGGATCTCGGCCGGATCCTTCGACTCGATATTCGCGACGCCGATGAAGTGCTCGGTCAACATGCCGTTTGCGTCGAAGACGGGCACGAACTTCTGGTTCGTCTCCATCGTCATCACCAACGCTTCCTGCGGCACGGCGAGAAACTCGCGGTCGAACGTGCACGCGATCGCGACCGGCCATTCGGTCAGGTTCGCGATTTCGTCGAGCAGGCCTGCCGACAAACGCGGCACGCCGCCGGCCTGTACCGCAACGCGTTCGACCTCGCTGCGGACGCGCGCGCGGCGCGCAGTTGGGTCCGCGATCACCTTTGCCGCATGCAATGCGTCCAACCATGAGTCTGCGTCGACAATATGGACTGGCTGTGGATGATGAAAACGATGGCCACGCGACATGCGACCCGACTTAACACCCATCAAATCAACATCGATGACCTGTTCGCCATGAAGCACGACTATCCAATGAACTGGTCGTACAAACGCGTAGTCATGATCCCCCCAGCGCATTGGCTTGGGTATCGGCAGCTTTTCCAGCGCACGACCAACTACGGCGGGGACTAACTCAGTCGCTGTCCTACTAGCAGGGATGTCCGTTTTAAAAATATACCAAGAGCCTTTTTCCGTCTCCTCGACGTGCAAAGCCGAAACCTCGACGCCGTGTTTTAGCGCGAAGCCCGTCAAAGCTCTCGTAGGACTTCCATCCTTGTCTAAACCTGCTGCGACGGGCGGCCCCCTATGCACAAACATCGGCATGACAGGTTGTCTATCAGACACCCGGGTTACTAAAACCGCGATTCTTCTCGGCGAACAAAAAACTTTGGCCTCTCCTTGACCGAGCAGCAATTTATTGTCATCGAGAGCTTCGATAAGTCGTTCAGCAAATACTCGCGCGAGTTCGTCCAATGATCCTGGCGGCAGTTCCTCCGTCCCAATTTCGACCAGCAGATTTGAGGGAGGTGGTCCGGCTATGCCTGACAATAGTCCGTTAGACATTGATTGACTCTCTGTTAGCCCTAGCGAATATGAGCCTCATGCGTTGCGCGAAATACGCCTCGGCGACCGCGCGCGACAACGTGCGCACGCGCAGGATGTAGCGCTGGCGTTCGGTCACGCTGATCGCGCGACGCGCATCGAGCAGATTGAACGTGTGGCTGGCCTTGGTGACCTGCTCGTACGCGGGCAGCGGCAAGCCTGCTTCGACCAGCTTTTTCGCTTCGCCTTCGCAGACATCGAACCAGCGCAGCAACTCGGCGACATTCGCATGCTCGAAGTTGTAGGTGCTCTGCTCGACTTCGTTCTGGTGGAACACGTCGCCGTACGTGACCGTGCCGTGCGGCGCGTTCGCCCAGACCAGGTCGAACACGTTGTCGACGTTTTGCAGGTACATCGCGAGGCGTTCGAGTCCGTAGGTGATCTCGCCGGTGACCGGCCGGCATTCGAGCCCGCCCGCCTGCTGGAAGTAGGTGAACTGGGTGACTTCCATACCGTTCAACCAGACTTCCC
>JBDSBK010000528.1:0-3431 GCA_039921645.1 Dokdonella sp. | reverse complement strand
GGCAATGTCAGCGTTGCGCGCGCAAGTCCGCGGGCCCGATCGAGAATTCACCCAGATGCTGGTCGAGCCCGACCTCGCAGCGAACCAGCCTTCGCGCGAGCGTGTCGGCGAGCACGACGTCGTTCGGATTGCCGACGATGTTCTTGCGCGTCGGATGCCACAGGTGCACGCCGAGTCCACCGAAGCGCAGGTCGCGACGCAGGCAGCCGTGGTTGAATGCGCGCGCGGCGAGTTCGTTGTCCTCGCGGCCCCAGCCGAGCATCGCTTCGTTGAAGCCGTTGATCGCGACGAGGTCGTCACGCCAGAAACCCCAGTTGCAACTCTTGATGCCGCGCATGCGCGTGTGCGGCCTTGCGTACAGATCGGCGAGCAGCGGGATGCGCAGCGTATGCCGGCGCCGTTCGATCGCAGGTTCGAAGAAGCCGACATCGAGGCGCCCGCTGTCGAGCAGGCGCTGCGCGCAGACTTGCGACGTGAGCACGCGCGAACCCTGCACGAAACAGCCGCGACGCGCGTACGCGCGGTGTTCGGCGATGCAGTGGCGTTCCGCGAGCATGTCGCCGTCGAGGAACACGATGTAGTCGTTGCGGGCCGCGGCGATGCCGCGATTGCGCGCGCGACTCATGCGTGCGCCGTCGTCGTCCTGCCATACATGCACGAGACGCGTCGGAAAATCGCGCGCATGTTCGCGGATCAACAACGCTGTTTCCGTGCGCGAACCGTCGTCCGTCACGATGACTTCGTCGGGCAGCTCGGTCTGGCGCGCAAGCGCGCGCAGCGCGAGATCGAGCGCCTGCGGCCAGTTGTAGGTGATTACGACGACGCTGATGCGCATGCTCATGGCCCCGCTGTAGCGCGCAGGTCGGTCGGTGCCACCGCAAAATCGGCAAGGTGGTCGGCGACGCCATGGTCGCAGCGCGTGCGCCGCAGGTGCTCGGATTCGGCGAGATAGGCGTCGTTCGGTGTGCCTGCGTTGCTGTCGCCGCGTTGGCGGTGATGCAGATGTACCGCAACCGCGGTGCCGTAGAGCTGGATGCGGCGTAAGCCCGCGTGGTACGCACGCACGGCCAGTTCGGTGTCTTCGCGGCCCCAGCCCGCCATGCGCTCGTCGAAGCCATTGACGGCCACGAGATCCTCGCGCCAGAAACCCTGGTTGCACCCCATCACCCGTTTTTTTCCATAGTTGCGCGCGCGATAGGTTGTACGCAGCAGCGGCAGTCGCCAGGCGCCACCGCGGTGCGTGAGATCGGCAGCAAACGGGTGCACGTCGAGCTGATGCGTAGCGAGCATGCGCGCGCTCAAGGTTTCGCCGGCCAGCGTGCGCTGGCCCTGGGTGAAGCAGCGCGGTCGCGCAGCCGCGATGTGGTCGGCGACGAAGTTGCGCTCGATGACCATGTCGCCATCGAGGAAGATCAGGTAGTCGCCCAGCGAGGCGGCGATCGCGCGGTTGCGCACGCGCGCGAGGCGGAAGCCGATGTCCTCCTGCCAAACGTGCACCAGACGCACGGGGAATCGCATCGCCACACGCTCGATCAGCTCGCGTGTCGGCGCCGCCGAGCCGTCGTCGGCAACGATCACCTCATCGGGCAGCCGCGATTGCCGTGCGATCGCGGCGAGTGCGAGGTCCAGCGCCTGCGGCCAGTTGTAGGTACTGACGACGAGCGAGACCTTCACGGCTGGCCACCATGACCGAGCAACCACAGCATGATGAATTTCTGGCGCACGTAGTTCGCTTCGACGTAGGCGTAGACGAGGCCGCGCCAGCCGTCGAGAAAACCCAGTCGCAGCACGTAGCCGCGCAGGAAGCGCCAGAGCGGGTTGATCACGATGCCGGCGATGCGCGCGCGCCGACCGCGGGCATGCTGGTGCGCGGCCATCAGGCGTGCGTAACGCTCGAGCCGCTTGAGTTGATCCGCCAGCGAGCGGTAGGCGTGATGATCGAGATCACCCGCGAGCGTGGCGACGATTCCGTCGACGCTCGCGTGTTCGTGGATTTCGCGATCGCCGCGCCAGCCGCCACAGCGGCGATCGAACAGGCGCATGACGCGGTCCGGATACGCATTGCCATGGCGCAATGGCGCGCCGAAATAGTCGGTGAGGCGCGCGAAGCGATAACCGGCTTTGCCGCTGAACCCGCCATCGCGTTCCTGCTCGATCGACGCGCGCAGCGCAGGCGTCACGCGTTCGTCGGCGTCCAGGCACAGCACCCAGTCGTTGCGTGCTGTCGTCACGGCAAAATCTTTCTGCGCCCGATAGCCTTCGAATGCGCGTTCCATCACGCGCGCGCCCTTGGCCGCGGCGCGTTCGCGCGTGCCATCGGTCGAACCGGAGTCGACCACGACGATCTCGTCGCAGAACGCGAGCGAGTCGAGGCAGGCGTCGATGCGATCGGCTTCGTTGAGCGTGATGATGCAGGCGGAAAGGCGCGGGCGTTCGGGCGCTGGCATGCGCGGATCGTCGACAAGGGGCGCACAGGTTAGCCGAGCGCGGCAGTTGCAGCACCTGTCCGTGTATCACCGGGCGCGCGGCGAAGTTCCGGCCGTTGCGCGGCATCCCAACGTCAGGATCGAGGTGCTGGCGGCGGCGGTGACGGCGGCCATGTTTTTCCGGCGACGGGTACCCGGTGCCGTGCGCACTGCGTTATGCTCGCTGTCTCTTTTTTGCAACGGCACTTCGATGACGGCTGGCGCGCGTGTGCTCGTGGTCGACGACGAGCCGGATATCCGGCAAACGGTCAAGGACATTCTCGAAGACGAGGGCTATGTCGTCGATGTCGCTGCGTCCGCCGCCGAAGCGCGCGAGGCGCGACGGCACCAGCGCCCCGACGTCGTGCTGCTGGATATCTGGATGCCCGATCTCGACGGCGTGAGTCTTTTGCGCGAGTGGAGCGAACGTGGCGGCCTGCCGTGTCCGGTCATCATGATCAGCGGTCACGGTACCGTCGAGACCGCGGTCGAGGCGACGCGCTTGGGCGCCTGGGACTTCATCGAGAAACCGATTTCGCTGGCGAAGCTGCTGCTCGTCGTTTCGCATGCGCTCGAAGCGGGACGCCTGAAACGCGAGAACGATGGCCTGCGCCGCCAGTTGCCTGCACCGGTGGATCTGGTCGGTTCGGGCAAGGCGATGCAGGCGCTGCGCGCGCAGATCGACAAGATCGCCGCGCACGATACCGGCGTTCTCGTGCACGGCGAGCCTGGTACCGGCAAGGAAACCCTCGCACGTGCGCTGCACGAACGCAGCGCACGTCGCAGCGGACCCTTCATCACCGTCGCCGCCGGTGCGATCGGGCGCGAGCACGCGGCGATCGCGCTTTTCGGTGTCGAGGACGCCAACGGCGTGCAGCATGGTCTGATCGAACAGGCCAATGGCGGCACCCTGTTTCTCGATGAAGTCGCGGACCTCGATCCGGAACTGCAGCTGCGCCTGTCCAG
>JBDSBK010000527.1:0-7098 GCA_039921645.1 Dokdonella sp. | reverse complement strand
GCGCAGGCGACGCGGCCGGCGCCCGCTTTTGCATCGCCAGCCACGCCCGCACAGAATCCGATGCCGAAGCCGCCGATTGCGACATCGTCGGCGTCGACGCCGGTCCCGCCGCAGCGCAACCCGCCGCGCAAGGACAGCGAACCCGCGGAAGAAGCCGCCAGCGTGCCTTCGTTCGCGCGCAAGCCAGCAACACCCGCACGGTCACCCGCGGCAGCTCGACCGGCGGACACGTCGACGCGGTCGGCCAAGGTCATCGATTGGCTGGTGGGCTATCTCCCGCCGCAACATCGCGTGCGAATCCGCGAATACCTCGTGCTGATGCGCATGGATCGCCCGGTCGGCGCGCTGCTGCTGCTGTGGCCGACATGGTGGGCACTGTGGTTCGCGGCGAACGATTTTCCACCGATCGGACCACTGTTGATCTTCACGCTCGGCGTGTTCGTGATGCGCAGCGCCGGCTGCGTGATCAACGATTACGCCGACCATGGCTGGCTCGATGCGAATGTCGAACGCACGCGCGGAAGGCCGATGGCGGCGGGGCGCGTGTCGAAGAAGGAAGCGCTGCTGCTGTTTGGCGGCCTGCTCGCGTTCGCGTTCGTGCTCGTGCTGTTCACGAATACGCTCACGATCAAGCTTTCTTTTGTCGGCGCTGCGCTCGCGGCGATTTATCCGTTCACCAAACGCGTCACGCACCTCGCTCAAGTGGTGCTCGGCGCCGCGTTCGGATGGGCGATCCCGATGGCGTTTGCTGCCGTGACGAATTCGCTGCCGCCGCTGTGCTGGCTGCTGTTCCTCGCCAACGTGCTGTTCTCGACCGTGTATGACACCGAGTACGCGATGGTCGATCGCGATGACGATGTGCGCGTCGGCGCGAAGTCGACCGCAATCCTGTTCGGCGATGCGGACCGCACGATCATCGGCGTGTTGATGGCGACCTTCCTGTTTGCAATGCTGCTGGCGGGCACGCGCGCGACGCTGCACTGGCCGTATTTCATCGGCCTCGCAGTCGCTGCCGCACTCTTCGTCCAGCAGCAGTGGCTGATCCGCGATCGCTCGCGCGAACATTGTTTTGCCGCATTCCGCAACAACAATCGGGTCGGCCTCGCCCTCTGGCTCGGCCTGCTGTTCGCGCTCGCGATACGCTGAGCGGCAACCGCTTTTCGCATCGGCGAAGCGCTCAGGGATCGAAGCCGTCGACGAAGATGCGATCGTCGTGCAGCCTCCACCAGTTGAGCAGGTCGATCAGCGCCTGCGGCGTGTTGCCGGAAGCGGGCAGGCCGGCCTGGTTCGTCGTGTTGACGCCATGACGGCCGTCGCAGGCGCGAATCTCGCCGGGTTGGTATTCGATCCAGTAGCGCTCGCGCACGACCGGCGAATTCGGTGCCAGGGTCGACGCCGTCCCGGGCGACAACGACTGCCACGTCAGCGCGCGTCGTGCCGGCACGAACAGTGCGACCGAACCGTCGGCGGCGATCGGTTGTGCGCCCGGATTCAACGCAGCGGTGGGATTGAAGCGCAGCGCCTGCGCGTCGTTGAGCCAGCGCGTCATCGTGCGCCGTCCCGGCAATGGCGCGGCCGGCGTACCGAAACCGCGCACCTGGTCGGCCTCGAAGAACTGCATCTCGTCGAGGTCGTAGATCGGGCCGCCGTCGCCGAGCGTCTGGGTGCCGTTCGGCACCCGCAGGTTGAACGGCTGCTGATGGTCGGCGCCATCGCGCGACGTGACGTTGCGCATGACGAGAATCGCGAGATCCTGGCTGCGCAGGAAAGCGCGCATGTCGCTTTCGGCAACCTGCGCGGCGGCGAATGCGTTCTGTTCGGGCAGCGCAAGCGCTGGTTCAGTCATCGCAACGGGTGCCGTGTGCGCAACCAACTCGGCCGGCTGCAATTCCCACAGGTTGCCGCTGTACGTGACCAACGACCCGCCGACGTAGTAGCTGACGCTTTTCGCGATGCCGCCGGTGAGGTTCGCCGTGTTCAGGGCGTCGTTGTTCGCGCTGCGGTTCTTGCTGAGCCGGGTCAGGCGGAACTGATAGATCGCGGGTCCGGTCGGACTCGGCTCCGGTCCCGGTGTTGGCGAGAACGCGGCGAGCAACGTGCCCTCGGTCGCGGGCGTGCCGTCGCTCATCGGCAACGGATCGCGGAAATGGCCGATATTCGCGGGATTGGACAGGATGCTCTGCGTCGCACGGTTGTTGATGTACTGCACGGTCATGTCGTGTGCGTTCAACACGCTGCCGTTGGGCGCGGCCGCATTGATCGCGACGATCTGCCCCGAGGTGTGCGTCGCGAATTCCATCGCATCGACACCGACATAGCGCCCGTGCACGACCGGGTCTTCGCGCAGTTGAAAGAAGTTGCCGATCGAGTTCGGATTCACGCGGCCGCTGCCGACCGCGTTGAAATTCACCAGGCTCGCGTCATTGGTGTAGCTGCGATTGAACGCGGGCTTCAATTCGTGGCGCCCGATGTGATTGAGGGTCTCCTCGCGGGTGCCGTCCTGATTGATCGTCCACGGAAAGAACTGGTTGATCTCGAATCCGCTCAGGTTGCTGCCCACCACCGCATTGATCGGCTCGGGGTACAACTCGATCGCGCTTTGCGTCGGCGCGTTCGCCGCTTCGGAGGTGTAGTCGAATACCGCAAACGGCGGCGTCGGGCTGGTGTGGTTGTTGTCCTGCATCAAATGGTCCCAGCGCACGAATGCGATGCGACCGAAGCTGTCCACGATCGGCGTGAACGAACCCGAGGGCGTGTGTTCGAGCAGGCGCAGGTCTCCCGTGACCGGATCGAGTCGCCACAAGCCGCTGTTCGCCGGCTGGCCGCGGTATTCGTCGTTGATCGGATAGAGCTGCGCAGCGCCGTTGCGCGGTCGGTCACTGACGAAGACGAGGCTGCCGTCGCTGAGATAGGTCGGCTGGATATTGTTGAACGGCGGCTGGTTTGCGACCTTCGCGATGCTTGCCGTCTGACCGCTGCCGAAGCCACTGACTTCGTACAGTTGCCATTGCGCGGTTTCGACGCCGTTTGCCTGCGCGGGCGCGCCGATGGCCATGCTGAAGACGGCCTTGGCGCCGGACCAGTGCACGGCCGGATCGCGCACTGCAATCGCGTTCGCATCCTGGAAGCCGTTCGCGCCGGTCGAACCATAGCCCGCTTCCAGCGTCAGTTTGCGCACCACACCCGTGGGCGACATCAGCAGCAGATCCCCGCCGCGCGGCGCGGCGGCGGTCGTTGGCAGATGATTGGCAAAGCTCGAGGTGATCGTCGCGCGTGCGACATCGTCGCCAGGCACCGGTACCTGGCTGACGAACACCACCGGGTTCGGCAGCGGTGGACTGATCGCCGCGTGCAACGAAGATGCAAGCAGGCACATCAGTGATGCGAAGCAGGAAGCGAGGGCGCGGCGCATGGTCGGACTCCGTGGTTGCAGACCCCTTTCAACGCAGGGTCACACCTCACCGAACACGCCCAGTACCGCAACACAGACACGCTACCGATCAGCGGTAGCGCCTGACTGACGAGGGGCGCCGAGGTTTTCGCACGACCGGCCAGGCGCCGTTGCACATCAGGTGCAGGGCCGGCCTTTCGTATCGAAATAGGTCACGTCGCGCGTTATGCGCCCATGCTCGACCGTGAGAAAATTCGCAATCGGAACCTCGAACAGCAACGAACCATCCGGCTTGCGTACGCGAGCGACGAACTGCACCGCCACCTGCTTGCCCTGCACGACGTAGGTGGCCTCGTCGTCGGTGATGTTCGGATACGCCTTGAAAAGTTCGCCGTAAGTCTGTCGCGCCCCTTCGACACCGCTGCGATTGCTGCAAAACGCCGGTGAAGTCTCGAGCGCATCTGGCGCGTACAGCGCGACCACGGCCTCAAGGTCGTGTCGCATGACCGCCGCGATTCGTCTTTCGACGACGGCTTGCACGGACGACACCGGTGCGTGCGCGCCGTTGCAGCTCGCGGCAAGAAAAATCGCGAAGCTGATTGCCGCCGACGCCTTGTGATTCATCGATCGATGCCTCTTGCGGGAGACATGCGCGCGGATGCGGCCGTCTGGATCCCCGACCCCGGGATCTTGGAGCTGGCTGTGGAATGCGCGAGTCGAAATCGCCCGCATTGCGTGTGCCTGTATTGCTGGGTCGACCCGCCAGGACATTCGTTCGCGAGGCTCCGATGGCCGTCGGCGAGCCGCCGCTGCCGTTATTTCAATCGGTCCGCCGCGCGCGCCAACGCCCAGACGTCGATGCGTTGCACGCCGGCCTGCTGGAGCACGCGAGCGCACTCGCGCAGCGTTGCGCCCGTGGTCATCACGTCATCGAACAATGCGACGTGCGCAGGCAACTGCGCTCCCGCAGCGATCGAAAATGCATCGCGCAGATTGCGGCGGCGCGCCTTCGCATCGAGTCCTGTCTGCGGCGGCGTCGCCTTGGCGCGCTCCAAAAGCTCATGGCCGATCGGAATATTCATGGCTCGCGCCAGCGGCCGCGCGAGTTCGAGCGCCTGGTTGTAGCCACGTTCGCGCAATCGCGTGCGATGCAGCGGCACCGGAATCAGCACAGCCGGCCGTGCCGGCTTGTCGACGCCTGCGCGCTCCAGCATGAGCTCGGCCAGTACGCGCCCGACAGCGAGATCGCCGCGGAACTTGAAGCGCGCTTCGAGCAAATCGAGCGGATGTCCGTAGCGAAACGGCACCCATGCCGCGGCGAACGGTGGCGGCCGCTTGACGCATTCGCCGCACAACGGCGCCGATACCGGCAGCGGCAGTGCGCAGCGCGGACAGCAGGGGATGTTCGCCACGAGGTCGGCGGCACAGCCGGCGCACAGATCGCGTCCATCGGCGCCGGGGGCGCCGCAGAGCAGGCAACGCGGCGGCAGCACGAGGCGCAGCGCGCGCGTCGCGATCGCGTCAACTTTTTGCGGGTCGCTCAAGTTGACAGCCTCCTGGCCGGCCGTGAAACTTCCCATACCTCGCATAGGCGGCTTCAGTCGCAATGCTTCCCCCGTTGCCGGGTAAAAGCATCGCGGCTGAAGCCGCTCCCACAATACCTTGCACGGCCAACTCTACAGAAACGGACGCCCCGCATGCCCGCCACCCTCCGCCACGACTGGACTCGCGCCGAAGTCCTCGCCCTGATCGAGCTGCCATTCGCCGACCTGCTCAGCAAGGCGCATGCAGTTCATCGCGCGCACCACGACGCGAACGCGGTGCAGGTGTCGACCCTGCTTTCGATCAAGACCGGCGGCTGCCCCGAGGACTGCGCCTATTGCCCACAGGCTGCGCGCTATTCGACCGGGGTCGAAGCCGAAAAGCTGATGAGCCTCGACGCGGTGCTGGCGAAAGCGCACGCGGCGAAGGCGGCCGGCGCGACGCGCTTCTGCATGGGGGCGGCGTGGCGCTCGCCGAAGGACCGTGACATCCCGAAGGTCGCCGCGATGGTCGGCGCGGTCAAGGCACTGGGCATGGAAACCTGCGCGACGCTCGGCATGCTGAGCCAGCCGCAGGCCGATGCGCTGAAGAACGCAGGACTCGACTACTACAACCACAATCTCGACAGTGCACCGGAGTTCTACGGCGAAATCATCCACACGCGCGAATACCAGGATCGCCTCGATACGCTCGGCCATGTGCGCGACGCGGGCCTGAAGACCTGCTGTGGCGGCATCGTCGGCATGGGCGAATCGCGCGCACAGCGCGCCGGTCTGCTGCATACGCTGGCGACGCTGCCGGCGCATCCGCAATCGGTGCCGATCAACCGGCTGGTGCAGGTCGAGGGCACGCCGCTCGCCGGTACCGCCCTGCTCGATCCGTTCGAGTTCGTGCGCATGATCGCGGTTGCTCGCATCGTGATGCCGGCCTCGATGGTGCGCCTCTCCGCCGGTCGCGCCGAAATGAGCGACGAACTGCAGGCGCTGTGCTTCTTCGCGGGTGCAAACTCGATTTTCTACGGCGAGAAACTCCTGACCACCGGCAATCCCGATGTGGACGCGGATCAACGTCTTTTTGCGCGCCTCGGCATTCATCCGATGGCAATCGAAGTGCCGTCGAGCACGGTACACGCCGACATCATCGAGACTGCGGTAGCCTGACCACTGCGGTGGGTTGTGGGAGCGGCTTCAGCCGCGATGCTGATGAACACCGTCCCTACCCAATCCTCCCTTGTAGGGGAGGGCTTTTACGGCATCGCGGCTGAAGCCGCTCGCACCCTTCAGGAGTCGTCGACACGCGCATGAACGAAGCCGGCCCCGACCACGACATCACGCGCCTGATCGCCGCCTGGCGCGGCGGCGACGCGGATGCGCGCGAGGTGCTCATGCAACGCGTGTATGCGAACGTGCGCGCGATCGCTGCGCAATCGCTGCGCCGCATGCCCGGCGCCACGCTGAGCGCGACCGACCTTGCGCACGAAGCGTTGATGCGCATGCTCGGCAGCGACCTGGATTGGGCCGACCGCCGGCATTTCTTCCATGTCGCCGCGCAGGCGACGCGCCAGGTGCTCGTCGATGCCGCGCGCAGGCGTCTCGCGGACAAGCGCGGCGGCGACGCGCAACACGTCGACCTCGACGCCGCACTGACCGTCGCGGCGCCCGAAAGCGACGCCACGCTCGTCCGCATCGACGCCGCGCTGCACGATCTCGCGCGCAGTGATGCGCGCCGCGCGCAGACGATCGACCTGATCTATTTCGGCGGCTTCAGCCGCGTCGAAGTGGCCGCCACCCTCGAGGTTTCCGAGGGGACGGTCGATCGCGACCTGCGCCTCGCGCGGGCGTGGCTGAAAACGGCGCTCGAAGCATGAAGGTGCCGCCGCCCACGCTGTCGCTCGATCACTACGCCGAGCATTTCGAGACACTGCGCGCCTTGCCGCCCGAGCAACGCGCAGATGCGCTCGCGGCGCTGGCACTGAGCCTCACCGAGCAGTCGATGTTGCAACGCCTGCTCGACGCCGACAGCTCGCCCGACGATCCGCTCGCGAATGTGCTGCATGGCGCGGCGACGCAGTTCACGTCCAACTCGATCGATCGTCTCGGCCCCTACCGCCTGCTGCGCGAACTCGGCGCCGGCGGCATGGGCACCGTGTTCCTCGCCGAACGCGT
>JBDSBK010000526.1:0-6398 GCA_039921645.1 Dokdonella sp. | reverse complement strand
ATGTGCTCATCGATCTCTACTTCGTGGCACAGCTCGGCGACGCCGCGATCGCAGGCGTCAGCACGGCCGGCAACCTGCAGTTCATCATCATGGCGCTGACCCAGGTACTCGGCGTCGGCACGATGGCGCTGATCGCGCAAGCGGTCGGTCGCAAGGACCAGGCTGACGCCAATCTCGTCTTCAACCAGAGTCTGCTGATCGCGATCGCCTGCATGGCGCTGACCTTGCTGTTCGGCTATCTGGTGGCCGGCGCCTACACGCGCGCACTCGGTGCCGACGTTGCGACGAGTGATGCAGGCACGACCTACCTGCACTGGTTCCTGCCAGGCATGGCGCTGCAATTCGCGCTGGTCGCGATGGGCTCGGCGCTGCGCGGTACCGGTCTCGCCAAGCCCGGCATGATCGTGCAGGTTTTGACGGTACTGCTGAACGCGTTACTCGCACCGATCTTCATCGCGGGCTGGATCACCGGCCATCCGCTCGGTGTCGCGGGCGCAGGACTCGCAAGTTCCATCTCGATCGCCGTCGGCGTGGTCATGATGGGGTTCTATTTCATGCGCCTCGAAAAATACGTGCGCTACGATGCCGCTCAATTCCGCCTGCATCTTCCAACCTGGATACGCATCCTGCGCATTGGCCTGCCTCCGGGTGGCGAGTTCGCGATCCTGTTCGTGTTCCTTGGCGTCATCTATTTGTTGATCCGCCCGTTCGGTGCCGAAGCGCAGGCAGGATTCGGCGTAGGCTCGCGCGTGATGCAGGCGGTTTTCCTGCCCGCAATGGCGGTTGCGTTTGCCGTCGCGCCGCTGGCGGGACAGAACTTCGGCGCGGGGCATCTGCCGCGCGTGCGCGAAACCTTCCGCAGTGCGGCGATTCTCGGCAGCGCGATCATGCTGTTGCTGACGCTCTTCTGTCAGTGGAAGCCCGAATGGCTCGTGCATGGATTCACCAGCGATGCCGCTGTGATCGCGGTAGGCGCAGACTACCTGCGCATCATCTCGTGGAATTTCGTCGCGCAGGGTCTCATTTTCACGTGCTCGGGCATGTTCCAGGCACTCGGCAATACGATGCCACCGCTGTATTCGAGCGCCACGCGTCTGGTCACGTTTGCGTTGCCCGCGTTCTTGCTGTCGACGCGTCCCGGCTTTGAATTGAAGCAGGTCTGGTATCTGTCGGTCGCGACGGTGACCTGCCAGGCGTTGCTCAGTCTGTGGTTGCTGCGCAATGAATTGCGCAAACGGGAAGCGCTCAGGCAGGTGAATGCAAATGTGTAGGCCCCACGGTCAAGCCGTCGTCTTCAAGGGTTGGGCCGGGTGGCGAGGGTTTGCTTGGGCTGGAGAGCATCGCGGCTGAAGCCGCTCCCACATCGATAGCGGCGTTCAGGCCTCCCCTTCGAGGGACCGTTGGATGGAGATGGTTCGCGCGATCTCTGCAACGAACGACACCGTCCCCACCTGAATCCTCCTCTTGAGGGGGAGGACTTCAGGGCAATGCCGCCCCACCAATCAGGGCGCGTTTGCTTCCATCGTGGCGTTGCATTGCACTTCGACACGCGCTCCGAGTGCAAGACCACCGGTTGCGTAGGCCATGCGCGCCGGGAAATGTTTCGTGAAATAGCCGCGATAAATCTCGTTGAAGGCCGGCCATTCCTTGATGTCGGCAAGCGCGACCGTGCACTGGATCACGCGATCGAACGATGAGCCGTGGCGCGCAAGGTTCGCGCCGATGTTGTCCATCACCTGCTTCGTCTCGACTGCGATGCCGCCATCGACGAGCTTGCCCTTGTCGATGCCGATTTCTCCGGAGAGATAAAGCATGTCGCCGACGCGCACCGCTTCGGAAAACGGCGGGGTCATGCCGGCCGGCGGATGCGACATCGGGTAGTACTCGGTCGGCGGCGCGGCGCTCGCCTTGCGCATTTCCGCCGCGTTCGCTGCCGTCGGTGCACATGAAATTCCGAGCAACGCAATCAACATCGGTGCACAGCAAAACATGGACGCTTTCATGGTGCGATCTCCCTCGATGGATATCAGCGCAGGCCGCGCAGGTCGCCTTCGTCGCGCAGACTGAATGGCGTGAAATGGGTGTGGCTGTCGTAGACATCGACGCCTTCGCGGCGCTTGAGGAAGCCGACCACGGCATAGGTGACCGGCGTGAACACGACTTCAACGAACACTTTCATCGTCCAGTTGAAAACGATGACCTTGAGCAGGGTCTCCCCTTCCCAGATGCCCGCGAACGCAATCGGATAGAACGTCACGCTGTCGAGGCCTTCGCCGACGATGGTCGAGCCGATCGTGCGCGTCCACAGCCAGCGTCCCTTCGTCCACAGCTTCATCTTTGCCATCACGAAGGAATTGGCGAAGTCGCCAAGCCAGTACGCGACCATCGACGCCGCGACGATGCGCCAGGTGCCGCCGAACACGACTTCGAGCGCTGGCTGCAGCTTCGTGTTGAACGGCTCGCTCGGACTCGGCGGCATGTTGAGAATGGCGAAGGTCATGAAGCTCGCGAACAGCAGGCCGCCGAAACCGGCCCAGATGGCGCGACGCGCGCGCGCGTAGCCGTATACCTCGGTCAGCACGTCATCGAAGATGTAACTGACCGGAAAGAACAGATTGCCGGCACCGAAACTGAGCGCGCCGAGCACGGGCAGGCTGATCGTGCAAACCTTGGCCGGGCCGATCAGGTTCGAGCACAGCAACACGGCCACCATGCCGCCCACGAGCAGGTCGTAGTAGCGGAAGCCCTGTGCTCGCGGCATTGCAACGGCATCGTTCATAGACGTCCCCTTCGCTGAGCTGCCGATGGTAGCGGGTGCGGGTCCGTTTGCGCAGGACGAAGCGCCATTGCATCCAATCGCGATCGCGGCGCGTATGTAGGCGTATTCCTCGCGCCAAGAATCGAGTGCCCGACATGCGCCAGTTTTTGCGACTGCTCCTGCTCGCCCTGCCCTGCGTCGCCGCATTGCCAGCTGCTGCCGCGCAGATGGCGGCGACATCGAGCACCGACGCTTTCGCCCAGGCGCGGCGTGAGTATCGCTACGTCATCCTCGATCTGGAAGCGGTGTGGTGCCACTGGTGCCATGTGATGGATCGCGAGACGTACGCCAACAAGGGCGTGCAGGAGGTGCTCGCGAAGAACTATGTCGTGCTCAGGCTCGACCAGGACGCGCACCCGGATTTCGCAGCGCGTTACGGCGAATGGGGCTGGCCGGCAACAATCGTGTTCGCGCCGGATGGCCGCGAGCTGTACAAGCACCGCGGCTACATCGAAGCCTCGGCGATGATCGACATGCTCAATGCGATCGTCGACGATCCTACCCCGCGAGCGTCGGCGATTTCGGTGCCTGTCGTTGCAACGGCAACGGCAACGCTGACTGCGGAACAGCGCAAGACGCGACTGGATGACTACGTCGGGTTCTACGATGCCGAGCATGGCGACTGGGGCGACACGCAGCGCTACATCGACGCGGCCTCGGTCGAACTCGCGATCGAGCTCGCCCGCGACGGTGACGCGCAGGCCGAACACATGGCGAGGCAGACCCTCGATGGAAATCTCGCTTTGATCGACCCTGTCTGGGGCGGTGTCTACCAATACTCGATCGGGCCCGGCTGGGACCGGCCGCATTTCGAAAAGATCATGTCGTTCCAGGCCAACGACCTGCGTCTTTACGCGCTCGCCTACGCGACCTGGAAGGATCCGAAATATCTGCAGGCCGCGCGCGCGATCGAGCGCTATCTGACCGGCTTCCTGCTTGCGCCGGACGGCGCGTTCTACGTCAGTCAGGACGCCGATCTCGGCAGCACCGTCGATGGCCACGTCTATTACGCTCTCGACGATGCCGCACGCCGCGCACGCGGTCTGCCGCGCATCGACCGCCATCGGTACACGCGCGAGAACGCGTGGGCCATTTCAGCGCTGTGCCAGGTGCATGACAGCCTTGGCGACGCGCACGCACTCGCGCTTGCGACGCGCGCAGCGCATTGGGTGATCGCTCATCGTGCATTGCGCGGAGGCTTCCGGCATGACGAGAAGGATGCCGCGGGGCCGTATCTCGCCGACAACATGGCGATGGCGAATGCATTGCTGAGCCTATATCGATCGACCGGCGAACGGGCATGGCTGACACGAGCGGAAACCACGCTGGTCCATATCGACGCCTACTTTCGCGCGCACGACGCCGGCTATCAGAGCTCGCCGCCCGCGGAGGAAGATACCGGCGCGCTCGCCGAACCTGTGCGCAACGAGGACGAAAATGTCGCCCTCGCGCGTATCGCTAACCTGGCCTGGCGCTCGACCGCCAATCCGCGCTTCCAGCGCATGAGCGAGCACGCCGCACGCTATGCGCTCGCTTGGGCGAATGCGCATCCGAAGAGTTTCACGCCCGGGCTGCTCCTCATCGATCGCGAGTTGTCCGCCGAGCCGTTGCATGTCGCCGTCGTCGGTGCACGCGACGACGCGCAGGTGCAGGCGCTTCACGCAGCCGCACTCGCCTACCCCGCGTTGTATCGCCGCATCGACTGGTGGGATCCGCGCGAAGGTCCGCTGCCGAACCCAGATGTCACTTACCCGAAGCTCGCGCGGCCAGCCGCTTTTGTCTGCACCGGCAACGCGTGCTCGCCTCCGGTGTTCGAGCCACAGCAGGTTGCCGTGGCCGTGGATCGCCTGCGCACACTCGCCACGCACGCCAGCGATTGACGCAGCCGGCAAACTGAATGGCCCGCATGCGTTCGGTTCCCAATCGACGCGCGCACTGCTACGTTGCACAAATGATCAGCGCCGCGACTGTTGATCCTCGTCGCTGCCAGCGATCGACGCGAGCGCGAACACCACCAACGCAAAGGCCTGCCCATGAAAGGACCGCAACCGTCCGTCCACCCATTTTTTCCGGTTCCGACGTCACGGCGTGTTCGGTGGACTTCGGTGGGACTCGCCGTGTTCGCCTTGTCGTTCGCCGCGACAGCCGGGGCAAGCGGTCGCGATGCGATCACCGTTGCGGTCGATAGCACGAAGCGCATTGCGATTGTCGACAAGCCTGCGCGTTGGGCCGGCATGGAAAACGACCGCGGTCCCGTCGCTGATCGGACCCCGCTCGACCACTTGAGCCTGACCCTGCGCCGCACACCCGAACGCCAACAGGCCTGGGAAACGCTGCTCAACGAGCAGAAGGATCCGGCCTCGGCGAACTATCAGCACTGGCTGACTGCCGACGAAATCGGCGAACGCTATGGTGCTTCCACACACGATATCGACACCATCGGTGCCTGGCTCGGCGCGCAAGGCCTGCGCGTCGACGACGTCAGCCGCAGCCGCATGCGGATACGCTTCAGTGGCAGCGCAAAAGACGTCGCATCGGCGTTTGCGACCGAACTGCATTACTTCGGCACAGGCACGGAAAAACGCATCGCCAATACCTCGGATGCGAAGATCCCAGCCGCGTTTGCATCCGCTGTGCAATCGGTGACGGGCTTGCGTTCGGTCAAATTCACGCCGACGCATCATGTGAGTACGCCGCAGTCACGTTCGATCGGCGCGAATTCGCCACAGCCTGCGGGCACGAACTGCAACGGCAGCGATTGCGAGTATTTCGTGTTTCCCGCCGACTTCGCCAAGATCTACCACCTCGATGCAGCAAACCTGCAAGGCATCGACGGCAGCGGTCAGACGATCGCGATCGTCGGTCGTTCGCGCATCTATGATCCCGACATCACCAACTTTCAGTCGCTGACCGGACTGCCCACGCGTTCCGCCACCGTGATCGTGCCGCCGGGCGGCATCGATCCGGGTCCGCCTGCGTCCACCTGCAGCGACACCGGCACGCCGAGTTGCACGAACCCGGACGACGCGGTGGGCGACCAGTTCGAGGCGACCCTCGACGTGCAGCGCGCCGGCAGCGTAGCGCCGGGCGCAGCGATCGACCTCATCGTCGCCAAGGACACCGACACGTCGAATGGCATCCAGCTCGCCATCGAGTACGCGATCGATACCACGCCGCTGCCGGCGCACGTGCTCAGCATCAGCTACCTCAGTTGCGAAGCGGACAACGGCATCGCCGTGGTGCAATCGATCGATGAGCTTTTCACGCAGGCGGCGGCGGAAGGCATCTCCGTATTCGTCGCGTCGGGCGACAGCGGCGTCGCGGGCTGCGCCGATCACACGCAGCCGCCTCCTGCCTCGCAATCGGCCGGCACCAACGCGCTGTGCGCGTCGGCGTCGGTGACCTGCGTCGGCGGCACCCAGTTTGCCGATGCCGCCCAGCCTGCGTTGTACTGGTCGGTGAATAGCAGCGCGCACTACCTGTCCGCTCTGGGTTACATCCCGGAAGGCGCGTGGAACGAGCCTCTGAACGACAGCGGTGTCGCTCGATTGGGCGCAACGGGTGGCGGAGTCAGCCTCTA
>JBDSBK010000525.1:0-4306 GCA_039921645.1 Dokdonella sp. | reverse complement strand
CGTACGACTTCACTCTGCGCCGCACTGCTCGGCGCGATGTCGCTGCACGTCGCGGCGGCGCAAACGCCGCCCGCTTGCGCTGCCGCGTGGAGTGCCACCGGCATCTATCACGGTGGCGACTCTGCGAACAGGAACAGCACCAACTATCACGCAAACTGGTGGACGCAGGGCGACGATCCGGCGACGCACAGCGGCGGCGCAGGCTCGGGTCAACCGTGGACATCGCAAGGTGCCTGCGGCGGGTCGACACCGCCGGACGATCCTCCGGATGATCCGCCGTCGAATCCGCCGGCTGCGGGAAGTCTCCTGTTCTCGCCGTACAAGGACGTGACGATCAATCTCAACTGGAACACCAATGCGATGCAGTCCGCGGCAAGCGGCACGATGCTTCCGATCAGTGGAAGCAGCGGCCTGCTCGCCACGCAGTTGCCGCATCTCGGCGCGATCACGCTTGCGTTCGCCACCGGCGAATGCGGCAGCGAAAACTGGGGTGGCGTCGCCGGAGCCGGTTTTGCCAGCGCGAATATTCCGGCACTCGCTGCGCGCGGCGTGCGCTATGTGATCTCGACCGGCGGGCAGGCGGGCGCATTCACGTGCGCGTCCAGCGGCGGCATGGCGGCGTTCATCGCGCGCTACTCGTCGGCGCAGCTTGCGGGCATCGACTTCGATATCGAGGGCGGGCAGACGCAGGCGCAGATCAATGCGCTGATTGCGAGCGCGGTATCGCAGCAGGCGTCGCATCCGAACCTGCGCTTCTCGTTCACGCTGGCGACACTCGCTGCATCCGATGGCAGCTATGGCGGCCTCAACGGCGTCGGCGACATGGTCGTGCGCGCGGTGAAAGCGTCCACGCTGAGCAACTACACCATCAACCTCATGGTGATGGACTACGGCGGTCCGAGCGCCGGCGTCTGCGTGGTGGCCGGAGGCGTTTGCGACATGGGCCACTCGGCGATCCAGGCCGCGGTGAACCTGCAGCACACGTATGCGATCCCGTTCAGCCGGATCGAACTCACGCCGATGATCGGTCTCAACGACGTCAGCTCGGAGACGTTCAAGCTGGCCGACGTCGACACGCTGTCGACGTATGCGAGCAGCAACCACATTGCCGGCGTGCACTTTTGGTCGCTTGATCGCGATACGCCGTGCGCAGGTGGAGCCGCATCGTGGGCTTCGCCGATCTGCAACTCGACCGCGGGCACGACGCCACTGCAATACACGCGTCGCTTCCTGCAGGACCTGGGCTTCTGATCGCTGCATGAAGGCGAGCCGGAGCAGGGCGCGCGCGCTGCTCCGGCCGCTTCGAAAAGGAATCGCACGGCAAGCGCGTCGCACAGCGTCGATCGTGCGCGCGAGTCAACCTGCGAGCGTGCGCAGCAGGTCCGCCCGCCGTCTCAGCTCGTCGCGCAGCGCATCGGGCCTGCGGATCTCGAAGTCGAACGGCAATCCGGCGAGCTGGCGTGCAAACCAGGACAGGCTGTCGGCACTCGTATGCAGCAGCACGCCGCCATCGGTGGGCTCGATCAAGCCGAACGCGAGCGAAAAGGAATTTCTCGCGGTCTTCAGGTCCGTGCGCAACAGGACTTCGATCGTGTTCGCGCGCGGCACGCTGGCGATGCTGCGCATGAGTTGGTCGAGCGCATTGAAATCCTGCGGGCGTTCGAAGTGCCGCTCGAGCGCAACGACATCGCGCACGCGATCGAGGCGGAACGAACGCAGATCGTTGCGCAGCTGGCAGTGACCGAGCGCGTACCAGGCACCCATGTAGTAGGCGAGGCCGTACGGGTCGAAGTCGCGCTCCGTATGCACGCCTTGCGCCGTGTAGCGCAGATGTACGCGCTGCCGTGACTGCGCCGCGGTCGTCAGCGTGATCAGCGCCGCGTTGCTGTCGGGCGCATTGACGTTGTGGCGCAGGTCGATCTTCACCGTGTCGGCGATCGCGCGCACATGGCGCTTCAACGTGTCGGGCATTACACGTGCGAGTTTGGCTTGCGCGCTTTCGACAGCGGGCGCGGCATCGGCGAGACCGAGCCCGCGTGCCGCGACCATGCCGACCGACAATGCGACGGCCTCGTCGTTGGTGAACATCATTGGCGGCAGCTTGAATCCTGCGACCAGCATGTAGGCGCCGTGGCGTCCGCGTTCGGTCGTGATCGGAATGCCGAGTTCTTCGAGCATCACGATGTAGCGCCGCAGCGTGCGCACGTCGACGCCGATCCGTTGCGCGAGTTCCGAGCCGCTCATGCGGGCGTGGGTTTGCAGCAGGTCGAGGACTGCGAGGACGCGTGTTGCGGGAAATGCCATGTCGCAATTGTAACGATCAATCAGGGCGGAATATGACCTGATTAGGTTCTAAGGTTGTTTCAGCAACGGCGTTCCTCGATGCATCGCACTAAAAACAGTCCTTCCAAAACAATTGGATACAGAACAATGCGCAAACATTACCTGCTCATGGCCAGTGCCGCACTGATCATCGTCGCGGCCACGTTGCCGGTCGCCTTCGCGCTCCCGGCATCGCGCGTCGGCGTGACCGCGGCGTCCGAGTCTGCGCGCGACGGTTCCGCCGATTTCGATTTCCTCTACGGGCGTCCCTGGCGCGTGCACAACCGGCGCCTGCAGCAGCGCATGGCGGGTTCGTCGAATTGGGTCGAGTTCGAAGCCGATGACGTATTCGCGCCCTTGCCCGGTGGCATCGGCAACGAGGAGCACTACCGTACCCATTTCTGGAAGGACTATGTCGGCATCGGCCTGCACATGTACGACCGCAAGGCTGCCGCGTGGAGCCTCTACTGGGTCGACAACCACGCGGCTCCCGGCGTGCTGCAACCGCCGGTGCGCGGGCGGTTCTCGAATGGTACCGGCACCTTCGAAGGGCCCGACGAGTTCAACGGCAAACCCGTGACCGTGCGCTTCATCTGGAAATCCATCGGCCCGGACCACGCGTCGTGGGAGCAGGCGTTCTCATCCGACGGCGGCCGTTCGTGGGAAACCAACTGGACCATGGACTTCACACGCTGACGCGCCGCTCTGACGCGTGCAACGACCACCGCTTCACCCATCCAGACAAGGGAACGCCATGAAGAAGATCCACGCGCTGTTGCCGGGAATCCTCGCGAGTGTTGCGACGGGCTCGTTCGCGTCGGCACATGCCGCCGAAACCCGCATGATGCCGACGCTTGAGACAGTCCAGCACCTGCAGGATTACCAGGTCGTCGAATTCCGGCGCTACGTCACCAAGGATGGCGAGCGCGCGCATTTCGCGAAGTATTTCGATACCTATTTCCCCGAGGCTTTCGAGCAACTGGGCGTTATGGTGTTCGGGCAATTCCTCGACCGCGACCAGCCCAATCATTTCACCTGGGTGCGCGGCTTCAGGGACATCAGCGCACGTCCGATCGCCAACGCCGCGTTCTATTACGGGCCGGTGTGGAAAGAGCACAAGCTGAAAGTGAATGCGATCCTGCCCGACAGCGACAATGTGATCTTGCTGCGTCCGCTGCATGCCGAGCATGGCGTCAGCGTGCTGCCGGCGGTCGATCCGGTGATCGAGGAGGGCGGTGCAACCGGTGTCGTCGTCGCACAGATCTTCGCAGTAAAGAAGGGTGACGAAGATGCGTTCGCGCAAAAGGCCGAAGCGGCTTTTGCGCAGTATCGGATGGCCGGTGTGCACGAAGCCGGTGTGCTGGTGACACTCGATGTGACAAACAACTTTCCGCAACTGCCGGTTCGCACGGATGGTCCCTGGCTGATCTGGATCGGCGTGGTGAAGGACACGGCGACGCTGGAATCGTCGCTCGCCGCCCAGATGAAACGTGCGGAGCAGTCGCTCGGTGAGACAGGCTTGCTGCGCGGTGCGACCGAGCGGCTGGTGATGGACCCGACTCCCCGATCGCGTCTGCGCTGGCTCGTCGATGGTGCGGCGGGCAAGCCTTCGCCATGACGCATTACGCGCATCTCGGCCTGTTCTTTGCCCTGGTCTTCGGCATCGTCGTATTGCCGGGGCTCGACATGGCCTTCGTGCTCGGCAGCGCGATCACCGGCGGCCGCGGCAAGGGATTTGCCGCGGTTGGCGGCATCGTCGCCGGCGGCGTGTGCCATGTGCTGATGACGGCCCTGGGTATCAGCGTGCTGCTGCAACTGATGCCGGGCGCGTTCAATGCACTGTTGCTTGCGGGGGCGTTGTACCTCGCATGGATCGGCATTTCGCTGGTGCGCAGTCGATCCGCATTCGGCGTCGTGCCGGATGTGCAATCGCGACCGATGGCTGCCACGTTTCGCCAGGGCTTGCTGACCAGCCTGCTGAATC
>JBDSBK010000524.1:0-7581 GCA_039921645.1 Dokdonella sp. | reverse complement strand
TCGGCGCCGCAATGTGCCTGGGCTTCGCGATGCCGGACAATTTCCGTTTCCCGTACGCTGCGATCGGCTTCTCCGATTTCTGGCGCCGCTGGCACATCACGCTGTCCGCGTGGTTGCGCGACTACCTCTACATTCCGCTCGGCGGCAATCGTCACGGCAACGCGCGTACGTACCTTGCGCTGATGGGCACGATGCTGCTCGGCGGCCTGTGGCATGGCGCGAGCTGGACGTTCGTGGTCTGGGGTGGACTCCACGGCGTGTACCTCGCCGGCGAACGCGTGCTGCGCGCGCGGTTCAACGGGTATCGGCCCGGCCCGGGCGCGTTGCTCGGGCTCGGGCTGCTGACCTACGCGTTGATCAACGTCACCTGGGTGTTCTTCCGCGCCGACAGTTTCGGCAAGGCGTGGCTGGTGCTGGGCGGGATGTTCGGCCAGAACGCCAAGGCCGTCCCGATCCTGCCGACGGTGCAACTGGTGATGGTGGCGGTGATCGTCGGCGGCATCGTCTGCGCGCACTGGGCGATGCGCAATCGCACGCTGGAATCGGCCATCGCACGCGTGCCCGCCATGGTGTTGTCGGGGACGTGGGCGCTGATGTTGTTCGCGATCGTGATTGCGCAGGGGACGGGCAATGCCTTCATCTATTTCCAGTTCTGAGTCGCCGCCGGCGATGGATGCGCGCGTGCGCCTGACCGCATCCGATCGCCCGGGCGTGGCGCAACCGGTGCCGGTGCGCGATATCCCTGCGCGACCGTGGGGTTCGATCTCGATCGCGACGCTGGTACTCGCCGCGTTGATGCTCGGTGCGTGGGAATGGCATTGGCGCGCGTTCGGCGCGTCACCCACCTATCGCAACAGCAATGGTTCCTGGGCGCAGCAGCGTCGACGCATCGACGAGGGCGAGGGCGGCAAGACCGTGTTGATCGGTGCGTCGCGCGTGATGTTCGATGTGCAGCTGCCCGTGTGGGAGCGCCTCACGGGTGAGCGACCGATCCAGCTCGCGATCGAAGGCACCTCGCCGCTGCCGATGCTCGAAGACCTCGCTGCGGATCCCGCGTTCACCGGAAAACTTCTGGTCGGTGTCACGCCGGACAAGCTCTTCACCGGGTTCGCCGCGCGCGGCGACGTCGTGCCTTACTACCACAAGCAAAGTCCGTCGCAGCGCAGCGGCAACTGGTTGTCGCGTCAGTTCGTCGAGCCCTATTTCGCATTCTACGATCCGGATTTCGCACTCGCCACCGTCGTCCAGCGCCAGGCTTGGCCCGCGCGTCCCGGCATTCCCGTGCATGCGACGGTGCGCAAGCTGTTCAACCAGCAGGTGGATCGCAACACGCAGATGTGGCGCAAAGTGGAAGTCGATGCCGACTACCGCGCGCTCGTGCGCAGCATCTGGGCCGATCGATTCGATGCAGCGCCTCCGGGCATGGACACGCCGGCCGGCTGGAAGAAGCGCGTCGACGCACAGATCGACAAGGCGACACGAGCGGTCGCGACGTTGCGCGCGCGCGGCGTGAAGGTGCTCTTCCTGCGCCCGCCGAGCACCGGCGAGTATTACGCCTACGAACAGAAATACCTGCCGCGCGCGCAGACCTGGGAACCGCTGCTGCAACGTACCGGCGCTCCCGGCATCCATTTCGAGGACTATCCGGCACTGCAAGGCTACGACGTGCCCGAGTGGTCACATCTGACGGCAGCGGAATCGGAGCGCTTCACGGCGGCTCTCGTGTCGATTGTTCAGCGTGATTTCTGGCCGGCTGGCGCAGCGGCAGCTTCTGCGGGTGCCGTGACGCCGAACTGAAGCATCGCCGCTGAAGCCGCTCCCACAAATGCGGCGGCGTGCATGTCGCGCCCAGCAGCCCTGCATCGGGCGATGCCGGGCGCGACGGTGTTCAAAGACCCGGCAACACGGCGTCGCCTTGTCCTGCAACCGGAAACTCAACGACCCTTGGCAGCCTTCTTGGCGTCCTTCTCGGCGCGCTTTTCCTTGAGGGTTTTTTCCGGTTTCTTCTTGTCGCTCTTTTTCTGGTCCATGCCCTTCATGGGATGCTCCTCGTGTCGGTGGAATGGGAGGGCGCTGCCTGCGCAATGCGCCCCGTGCGGCAAATCCTAATCGCTTTTGCGAGAACGTCAACGCACAGCGATGGCATCAGGGCAGCGCTGCGATCACCGCAGCGAACTTGTCGCTCACGGCGCGGAAGCCTTTCGGCGACGGATGCAGTTCGTTCGCCCACCAATCCTTGTAGTTGGAGCCCGTCGAGAGCGTCTGCCGCAGGTCCAGATACGTGACATGCCTGAACGCCGACATCGTGCAGACACTGGCGAGCATCGCGTTGAAGCGGTCGATCAGTGTCTTCATCATCGCGATGCGCGGCGCCATCGCTGCATAGCCCTTCTCACGGAAGCCCGGTTCCAGCCACGGACCGGGCAGGAACGCCCAGCCGCCCAGAACGCCGCGTCCATCCGGTACCGGATAGTCGTAGCCATGCACGACGATCGGAATCGTCTCGCCGACCAGTTGTTCGCACAGCGTGGTCACGGCCTGGATGATCGTGATGTAGGCATCCTTGATGCGCTGGTCGATCACGCCTGCAATGACCGAGTCGTTGAGCCCGGCGATGCTGGACGCCGCGTGATTGACGAAGATGCCGAGCACATCGCCTGCAATGTCGTTGCCGCCGCCGGACAGCAGGATCGCCCTCGGCTTCCTTGCGCCGCGCAGGACCTTCTCGATGCGCCGCGAGAAATCGTCGAGCTGGCCATCGCCGTAGGCCATGTCTTCCACCGTGTCGCCCTTGTGCGCCGCCGACTCCACGTCGTAGCCGTGGTAGTCGTCGAGATCGGACAGCACGTCATTGAACGGGTAGTCGAACCAGCTGTCGCCCTCCGCGACGAGGACGCCCGCGCTGGTCGAGGTGAGTTTCATCGTCGCGCGAAGCGCACCCGTGCCGCTCGCGGTGATGTTGCGCGTCAATGGCGCGGCGTGCGCTGCAATGGCGATGTTGCGTGCTCTGGCGACCTTGCGGCGACGTTTCAGCGCCTGTTTCGCGAGCGCCTCGCCAATGAGCTGTGCTTCGTGCGGCTTTCGTTGTCTGGCCATGGATCGAATCCCTCCTTCCATCATCGGGTGTGCGGTGGTCGGCCCGTGGATCGTCGCGAACGAAAATCTCGACCTTCAATCTGCGCGCCGTGTCTTCAACAGTGGCGTGGCGAAACGTTGCGTCTCAGTGGCAATGCGGTCGCAGAGCGATCCGGGGCGGTCTGGAGCGCCGTTATTTTGCACCTGAATCGTCGCGCCAGAGCGCTTGCCAACCGTCGGCTCCGAGCTTACGCAGGGTTTCGATATTGCGCTCGTAGATCGCATCGGTGTCGATGCCCGATGCGACCGCCTGGTCGATGCTCGATTCGCGCAACAGGTGCAGGGTCGGATAGGGCGAGCGGTTCGTGCCGTTCTCGACCGCGTCCGCGTGCGCGTCGGCGAACTGGTAGTCCGGGTGGAAGCTGGCGACCTGGATTTCTCCCTCCAGATCGAGCGCCTGCAGCAGGGCCTCGGCCTCGTCGAGGAAATCGTTGAAGTCGAGAAAATCGCCAAGCACGTCCGGATGGATCAGCAGTGTCGTCTCGCACGCCTTGGCATCGGAGGCGTGCAGCGCGAGCAGTTCATCGCTGAGATCGACGAGAAGATCTGCCGCGCTGGTTGCATGACTTACGCGGAAGCGGATGCGCTCCTGCGCGAATGGCACGCGCGCGAACGGGCACAGGTTCAGTCCGACCACGGCGCGTTCGATCCAGCGGCGCGTCTTCGCGACGACCTCATCGTCCGCCGCCGTGGAGGTGCGCACCGGATGCGCCGGTTCTTCCATGTTCAAATCCGCGCGACGCGAACGTTGCGGCCCTTGATCTTGCCCTCGCGCAGACGCGTGAGCGCCTTGCCGGCTTCGGCACGGCGGATGGCGACGTACGAGCGCGTCGCGAATACGTCGATCTTGCCGACCGCATCCGCTGGCAGTCCCGCTTCGCCGGTGAGCGCGCCGAGGATGTCGCCGGGGCGCATCTTTTCCGTACGCCCGGAATCGATGCGCAGCGTGACCATCGCCGCCTGCAATGCGTCCTCCGATTTGCCCGCAACGACTTTCGGTTGCACCCAGCGCAGCGCTGCGCCCTGCTGTTTCTCCAGCGCGAGCGCACGCGGCATCTCGCGCGGCGTGACCAGGTTCAGCGCGAGGCCCGTGCGGCCTGCGCGGCCGGTACGTCCGATGCGGTGCAGGTAGATGTCCGGATCGGGTGGCAGCTCGTAGTTGATGACGGCGCCGAGATCCTTGATGTCGAGCCCGCGTGCGGCCACGTCGCTCGCGACGAGCACGCTGCAACTGCGGTTCGCGAAACGCACCAGCACCTCATCGCGATCGCGCTGCTCGATGTCGCCGTGCAGGGCAAGCGCGGTGATGCCGGATTTGCCGAGCGCCTCGGCGACATCGTCGGCGTCGCGTCGCGTATTGCAGAACACGACACTCGATTCGGGGCGGTGCTGCAGCAACAGCGCCGCGAGTGCCGACGGTTTTCGCGCCAGCTCGACTTCGACAAAATACTGCTCGATCGCCGGCTGCTCGAGTGCGCTTGCGACGGTGATCTCGAGCGGATCGCGCAGCACGCTGCGTCCGATCGCGCGGATTTCCTCCGGATAGGTCGCCGACAACAGCAGCGTCTGCCGTGCCGAGGGCGTCTTGCCGACGATTTCGCGGATCGGTTCCTCGAAACCCATGTCGAGCATGCGGTCCGCCTCATCGAGTACCAGCGTGCGTACGTGACCCAGATGCAGGACCTTCTTGCGCAACATTTCCTGCACGCGTCCGGGCGTGCCGACGACCACATGCGAGTCCTTGCGCAGGGACGCCATCTGCGGATTCAGCGACACACCGCCGGTGAGAATCAGTACCTTGAGATTCGGGATCGCACTCGCGAGGCGGCGGATTTCCTTCGCGACCTGGTCGGCGAGTTCGCGCGTCGGGCACAGCACCAGCGCCTGCGGCCGCACATGCAGCGGATCAAGCCGCTGCAGCAAACCGAGCCCGAACGCGACGGTCTTGCCGCTGCCCGTCGGCGCCTGCACGATCAGGTCGCGACCCTCGAGCATCGGTGGCAGGCCCTCGGCCTGGACCGGGGTCATTTCCAGGTAACCAAGCTGCTCGACGGCCTGCAGCAGGGCGGGGGACAGGGGAAGCGCGGAGAAATTGGGCATGCGCAATGATCGCAGTTATTGCGGCCGCTGCGGGAACGTGGCGCGACGATGCGCTCACGATGGCGTTCAATTGACGAACGTTGTTCCATACAGATCAAGCACCTGCTCGCGCACCTGCCACTGACCGCCGGCCTTGGTCAGTCCGACGCCGATGCGGAACTTCCTGCTCCAGTTCTTCGGTGTTCCTTCGACGATGAGCAAGGCGCTGTCGCCATGCTGCCAGCCCTTGAGGAGCGTGGGGTTCTTCGGCGCACCGCGCCCGAATGCCTGGATATCGTGGCTGCGCTTCGCCGCATCGTTCGCGTCGCCCCACAGTTTTTCCGCTTCCGCATTCACGGCCTTGAGGGCTTCGTAGTCGCCGTTGTCGAACGCCTTCGCGTAGGCAACAAAGGCTTTGCCCGGGTCGCCGCCGCCGGTGGGCAGCGATGCGCCGAAGTCCTGCGCCTGCATGTGCGGAATGTCGAAGTGCACGTTGAAGGCGGCATCGGGCGGCCCGTCATCGTGCGAACCGATTCGCAGCAGTCCCGAGAAACTCCCCTTGAATCCGTCGCCAGCGCGTTGCGCGGTGCTCTTGCATTCGCTGCTGCACGCGAGGTCTTCATAGCCGATCCCGGGTGCATTCACGCTGAGGCGGATCACGTCGGCGCCGGTGTACTTCAAGGCAATCACGGTTTCCTCGCCACGCAGGAGCGGTCCCCTGGCGGCGCCGCGCACCGGGTCGATCCAGTCGAGTACGGAAGCATCGATCGGTCCAGGCGCGAGCAGCACGACGACATCGGTCTTGCCGATGTGATCGTACCGTTGCACGAAAGCCAGCGCCGACGTGAGCGCCACCTTCTTGTCCTTGATCGTCACGCTGCCGTAGTCGGTGGCGCCTGCGAAACACGGAAGCAGCAGCAGCGACAGCAGGAATTTCGTATGGCTTTTCATTGTTTTCTCCATTGCAAGCGTGGCGCTCCAGATCCCATACGTCGACTGCCGGCAAATGCGGGCCAGAGACGGGCTCGCATTGGCGTCGACGCGCCCGAATCGCCGCGCGGATGCTCGATTCCGACCGACGGTGCAGGGCGTTCAGCATCTTCGGGTATAATCGGCGGTTGTTTGTCACCGACTCTCCGGCCCATGCCGGTGCCAGATCCATCCTGTTGCGAAATCAATGAAAACACCGCAAGGCCTGCTGGCGCTGATCGACGATGGCATCATCGATGAAGTGATCCGCCCGCTCAAGAGTGGCAAGGAAGCGTCCGTCTACGTCGTGCGCTCAGGCCAGGACGTGCGCTGCGCGAAAGTCTACAAGGATATGCGCCAGCGCAGTTTCCAGGCGCGCGCGCAGTATCAGGAAGGGCGCAAGGTGCGCGGCAGTCGCGAGTCGCGCGCAATTGCCAAGAGCACGCGCTACGGGCGCAAGGAACAGGAAACCGCCTGGAAGAATACCGAGGTCGATGCCCTGTACCGGCTCGACGCGGCGGGCGTGCGCGTGCCCAAGCCATACGGATTCTTCAATGGCGTGCTGGTGATGGAACTGGTCACCGACTCCGATGGATATTCGGCGCCGCGCCTGGGTGAGGTCGAGTTGTCACCCGACGTCGCACGCACGTATCACGCCTTCATGATCGGCCAGATCGTGCGCATGTTGTGCGCCGGGCTGATCCATGGCGATCTCTCCGAGTACAACGTGCTCGTCGGTCCCGACGGTCCGGTCATCATCGATCTGCCGCAGGCGGTGGATGCGGCCGGCAACAACGGCGCGCTGGCAATGCTCGAGCGCGATGTCGGCAACATCTCGGCAAGCCTCGGTCGTTTCGCGCCGGAACTCATCGAGACAGACTACGCGCGCGAAATGTGGGCCTTGTTCGAGGAGGGCGAATTGCGACCGGACAGCGTGCTCACCGGTGTGTTCGTGCGCGACGAGACGCCTGCGGACGTGGACGCGGTGATCGAGGCGATCGACGAGGCGCGCGAGGAAGCGCTGCGTCGTCAACGTGGGCGCGATGAGGCGAATGCGGTGGAGATCGGGTAAGGCCTGCGGATTTTTTGTGATGTTTGTGGGAGTGGCTTCAGCCGCGATGTTTTGCCCAGGTCACACAATCATCAAGAGCATCGCGGCTGAAGCCGCTCCCACAGAACATCTCCCACAGAGCAGCCCCCACAGGGCACTTCTTTCTCATGGCATTGCTTTGACAGAATGCGGCTCGCCCTGAAAAAGCCGCTTCCAAAAAGAGTGGCCGGAAAAGGCGTCCATAGTGCGTTTCCGCATGCGTGCCGGAGGCCAAAGGCCGCCGGACGTTGTAGCCGCCAAGCCAGCCGGTTTGTTGATTTGTAGGAGCGGCTTCAGCCGCGATGTTT
>JBDSBK010000523.1:0-2663 GCA_039921645.1 Dokdonella sp. | reverse complement strand
GCGTGCACGATCTCCGCATCGGCATGCCAGTCCGGGCGGCGCGCATCGAGGATCTGATCCAGTTTCGCCGCCAGCGCGCCGCCGCTCTGCACCAGATCTGCCGCATTGTAAAGGTGTCCGCCGGGGGGTGGCCGCGCGTCAAACGTGCTGCCCGCGATCATCAATTCGAGCGCCGCGAAGATATCGGCATCGTGCTGGATCGAAAAACCGCAGACTTCAAGAATTCGGCGCGTCTCGTCGATGCTTGCGCGTTCATTTGCGCCGACGCCGGCGACCAGCTGTTGCGCTTCGCGCTGGCGTAAATCGTGGCCTGCACCGAACAATGTCAGCGCACAGACGTCACGCAGCGAAAACGTGCGCAGACCGTTCGCGTCGACCAAGCGGTCGATGCGCCCTGCGCAGATCTCGAGAATGTGGCCTTCGTTGTGATAGGCGTGGAAGTCGCCGCCCAGGTGTCCATGGCGGAGGGCCAGCCGCGCATAGGCCAGACGGACCGCATCTTCGGTGCGGGCGATGAGCGCTTCGTCCTCGGCGCCGACGATGAGTGCCTGCCATTCGTCGCGTCGTCGAACGAGCAGCGCATCCAGCGCCGCCGCACGCGACCCGAGCAGGTTGCGTGCCGAGGCGACGCCCGGCAGGCGCCGTTCGGTCTCGTCCGCTGGGCACACGTGGGGGAAACCGAGTATCACGGCTCGCGCATCTTGTCCCTGACCTGGTCGCGAGTATAGGCGCGCTGTTGCAGCTGCGGATGCCGCATTGTCGACAATGGCGGTTCCGTCCATGGCAGGCGCTCAGATCCAGCCGCGCTGCGCCAGCGATGTGGGTTTACCGTCGCCGATCACGAAATGATCGAGCAGCCGCACATCGATGAGCTCAAGCGCTTCGCGCAAACGCAGGGTGATCGCGCGGTCCGCCGCGCTCGGCTCGGCAACCCCGGAGGGGTGATTGTGCGCGAGGATCACCGCCGCCGCGTTGTGCACAAGGCAACGCCGCACGACCTCTCGTGGGTGCACGCTGGCGCCATCGATCGAGCCGCGAAACAGCTCCTCGAACGCGATCACGCGATGGCGATTGTCTAGGAACAGACAGCCGAACACTTCATAGGGATAACCGCCGAGTCGCGATTTGAGGTAGCGACCACTTGCCGCCGGATCGGACAAGGTTTCGCCGCTGCGCAGTTCCGCATCGAGGTAGCGACGCCCCAGTTCCAGCGCGCCAAGCAAGCGGCACCAGGCCACGGGGCCGACGCAGGGTTTCTCGTGCGGCGTATCGAGCAACGCTTTCAGGCTGCCGGCGCCGACGATCAGGCTGCGACCCAGATCGACGGCCGTCTGGCCGCGTCGACCGGAGCCAAGGAATACCGCGAGCAGTTCCGCATCCGATAGTGCGTGGGCGCCGCGGGCGAGCAGTTTTTCGCGCGGACGTTCGTCGTCGGGCCAGTCGCGGATGCTCATGTCTTTGCCGGCTTCTGGTCGACGTGGTCAGGCTGATCCACGCGGCAGCTCGCCGCTGCCGTCGGACGCATTCGGCGGGCCGAGTGATGGACGGTGGCATGATCGGAATGTGGGTGCATGTCTCACTCTAGCGACCTGCCGGTGGCTGCCCGAGCGGCGCGCGGCGCGATTTTCAGTAAGCTAGGGGTTCTCCGTCCTGTCAGCGGTCTCTTACATGAACGGCTTGGTCCCTTACGGTGCCGTGCGCATATCCACGGCAGTCATTCCCGTCGTCGTCGACAAAGGGCGGTCGCGCGCATGACGCGACGAGCCACCCATGTGCCGGAGCGATTCGGCAAACCGACGCACGAGCTGGCCGGCGTGCACGTCCTGCTCGGTGTTTCCGGCGGTATTGCTGCGTACAAGGCCGCCGAGCTCGTGCGACGCCTGCGTGATGTGGGCGCCGAGGTGCGCGTGGTGCTGACCGAGAATGCGGCGCGCTTCGTGACCGCGCTGACCTTCCAGGCACTGTCCGGCAATCCCGTGCGCACGGGCCTGTGGGATGAATCCGCGGAAGCCGCAATGGGTCATATCGAGCTAGCGCGCTGGGCCGACGAGATCGTGATCGCGCCGGCGTCTGCAGACATCGTTGCGCGGCTGGCGCACGGCCAGGCAGACGATCTCCTTACCACGCTGTGCCTTGCGACCGCAGCGCCCTTGTCCGTCGCACCGGCGATGAATCAGCAGATGTGGGCGCATTCGGCGACCCAGGCGAACATCTCCGCGTTGCGCGAACGTGGCGTGCGCGTATTCGGTCCCGCTTCCGGCGACCAGGCCTGTGGCGAATTCGGCGCGGGGCGTCTGCTCGAAGCCAGCGAGATCGTGGCCGAACTCGCAGCAGCGCGCGGACCACGCGACCTGGCGGGCTTGAACTTCCTCGTCAGCGCAGGTCCCACGTACGAAGATATCGATCCGGTCCGCTTCATCGGCAACCGCAGCTCGGGTCGCATGGGTTTCGCCGTCGCAGAGGCGGCAGCCCGGGCAGGTGCTACGGTCACGCTGATCGCCGGCCCGGTTGCGCTGGCAACGCCGGGGGGCGTGACCCGCGTCGACGTGCGTAGCGCGCGTGACATGCGTGACGCGGTGTTGGCGCGGGTCGCGCAAACCGACGTGTTCGTCGCTGCCGCGGCGGTAGGTGATTTCCGCCCGCAGAGCGTCTCCACGCAGAAA
>JBDSBK010000522.1:0-7004 GCA_039921645.1 Dokdonella sp. | reverse complement strand
TCACCTGGAACGCCGGGCTGGCGGCAGCGAGCTGGCTGAGCGAGAGCGAACCGATGAACGCGGCACCGATCGCGAGGCCGAGGGTATTGCCGATCTTGCTGGACATTCGAGTATCTCCGTTACTTGGGTTGTGCGGGCAGGGTGCCCGCCGGGGTATTGCCGGTTGCCCGGCGATTTGTCGTGAACTTGTACGCCATGCACAGTGTTTCGGATGCATCGACCTTGGACATCGACAGTTGCGTTTGCTATCCGCAGCCTGGCTCGGGAAAAGCTCAGTCCGTCGAATGCTGCAATGCAATGCGCCGATGCAGGCATACAGACCGTGCGGCAATATAAAAACTTTCAGGGCAACGCGCGTCTTTTCGATAGCGAAGCTGCCGCCATCAAGCATGTGCCAACGAAGGTTTCAATCGCGTTAAGAGCAGCGCTGTGCGCGGAATGCCGATCGCGGCCATGCGTCACGAAAAAAATCCCCGCCGACGGAGAGAGGCCGTGCGGCGGGGGGCTGCCGGGGGGCGGCTGCAGAAAACATGTGCTGACGACCATTCGGGTAATCACGCGTGATCAGATGTCGATGACGATGAGTCGCTCGGCCCGATCCTTCCGAACGCCGCCGTCTCTTGCGTAGCTGATCTGGTCTTCGCCACCAACGCCGAGGCAAAGGACGGGGCCGCCGGCAGCCGGAATCGTGCGGCCACGCAGGGGCAAGGCGCATTCGCATTCCATTCGTTTTGCATTCGTGAGGGGTTCCGTTTGTGCGCAATGCGATGCGCGAGGCCAATTCACGCCCGTACTTCCATCCCGGAGTGCGAGGGGCGGATCGCGCGAGAGCAACAGAGACGAGCGCCTGTCAACGCCTCGTACGGACGGCGCTACATGAAGGAGGCTGTTTCGGGTTGCTGTTGGCGGCTGCGGCTCCAGGCCACTGTTCGAGCAAGGCCGGGTCAAACGTTTGCGGGCAAATGCGAGCGTGCGGCGGATCCGCCCGCCACGTCGTTTGTCTGCCTATGCCTGGCCATGGCGAACCTGCAGCGAGGTGCAGGCGAAGTCAGACGATGCATGACGTCGCGCGCGACCATGCGACGGCGCAAATTCAGCCTGCGATCAACCACGCGGCGAGGCCGAGGAACAGGCCCATGCTGACGACATCGGTTGCCGTGGTCAGGAAAATGCTCGATGCGGTCGCCGGGTCCGCGCCGAGTCGCTTCAGGCTCATCGGTACCGCCGCGCCGGCAAAACCGGACACTGCGCAGCTTCCGGCCATCGCGACGAAGGTGATGGCCGCCAGCGTCAGCGCCTGCGGGTGCTGCTGGTGATGTGCAAGCCAGAACATGCCGGCGGCCGCAACGAGACCGGTCAGCGAACCATTGAGAAATCCGAGCCACGCTTCCTTCCACAACAGGCCGCGCGCGCGAGACGGATTGAGTTCGCCGAGCGTCATTCCGCGCAAGGTGACGGCGAGCGCCTGGCAACCGGTATTGCTGCACTGACCCGACAGCACCGGTATGAACACCGCCAACAGGACGATACGGTTGACCGTGCCCTGGAACAATCCGACCACACTCGCGGCGACGAAGGCCGTCACCAGGTTGACCTGCAGCCAAGGATGGCGAAATCGCAAGGCACGCTGCCACGGCGTGGTCAGGCGTTCCTCGCGTTCGACACCCACCATCGCGCCCGCTTGCGCACTGATCTCGAACGCCTGCTCCTCGAACAGCACCGCGCCGCGCACGAGACCGAGCAGGCGACCATCCGCATCGCAGACCGGATACACCGGATAGTGGCGTTTGACGACTTCGCGCATCGCCTCGATCACGTCGGCATCCGGGCGCAGCGCAAACGGCCGCGCGACCATGATTTCCTCGAGGCGCTGCGTCGGTTGTGCGAACGCAAGCTCGCGGAACGCGACCAGGCCGATCAGGCGCTTGGCGTCGTCGACGACGAAGACGTAGGTGACAAGCGTGTGGGAAACGACCGGGCGCAGCGTCGCGATCACGTCGGTGACGCTTGTGTCTGCGGTAAATATGGCCGGCGCCGGCTCCATCAGGCGACCGACGGTGCCTTCGCGCCAGTCCTGCCCATGCAGCCATTGACCGTGCTCGTCCTGGCCCGCTGCAAATGCGATCAGGCGTCGTCGTTCGGGGCCGAAACGATCCAGCACGGCCACCGCGCGACCCGGTCCCAGCGCATGCAGCAATCGGGCAATGGCGGCATCGGGCAGCGGCGACAGGCGGGCGACCGCAGCGTCGGCGTCCAATTCACGCAATTCGTCGGTGGTCACGGTATCGGTCGGCATCGGGATTTCCGGTTGGCGTCGCGATGCTAGCCGATGCGCGAACACCCATGTAGCGCGGTATGCGCGGGGCACCGGAGCAGCCGGCAGCGCCTCGACGAATCACCGCATCTGCCATTCATCGCATCTTTACCATCGACAGGCGAGCATACGACAGCGAAATCAACAACGGAGAGTCGGCGATGACGAGTAAAGTTCTATCAGTTGCCATGACGGGTATCGTGCTCGTGTCGATGGCCGGCTGCGTCGCCGCGCCCCCGCGCGCGCGCTACGACGACAACTACTATCAGCGACGCGCGCAGTACGACTGCAGCCGCTGTGGCGTGATCGACGATGTCGGTCGTGTCTATGTGCGCGAGAACAGCACGGGCGGTGGTGGTGCCGTGCTCGGCGCGATCATCGGCGGCGTGCTCGGCAGCACGGTGGGACGCGGCGACGGACGCACTGCAGCGACGGTGGCAGGAGCGGTAGCGGGCGGCTTTGCCGGAAACGCCATCGAACGCAACAGCAACGATCGTGGCGATCGCGAGGCGTGGCAATTTCATGTTCGCCTGGACAACGGTCGATGGGCGACCGTCACGCAATGGGACAATGACGACCTGCGTCCCGGCGACCGTGTGATGATTCGCGACAATCGCCTGATGCGTTTGCGCTGAGACGCTTCGCGGAAATTAAAAAGGCGGAGAGTTCGCGCTCTCCGCCTTTTTTTATGTCCACGGACGGGCGGTATGCCGGATCGCAGGCGTTCCCGACGCAAGCGAACACTCCGCACATCCCTGTGGATAGAAATTGCAGGAGCAAATTTCGGCGGGTTATGGATGGGGGTATGCCGGTTCCGCAGGCGTTCCAGACGCCGGTGAACATTCTCCACGTCCTGTGGCTCGAAAATGCAAAAGCAAATTTCGCTATCGGATCAAATCAATTGATGCGGTAGAAGTTGTGCGCACCGATCGTCGCCAGCGGCGGTCCTTTTATCCAGCTCGGCGAGACCGAGTCGGCGACGACGAAATGATCGGCGTGCGGTACCACGAATTTGCGCTTGCCGTTCGGCAGCGACCACATGTCAATCGTGCGCGTCGCGATCTTCCACGCTTTCTGCCACGACTCGGGACTGTCGAGCACGAAATTCTCTTTCGTCGTCGCCATGGCGAACTGGCCGGGAGCGCGCACCACGTCGCACACCGAAGCACCCCAACGACCGGTTTCACGACGACGCATCGCGACCTCGGCAACTGCCATCTGGCCCACCTGGGATTCGCTGCGTGCTTCCAGGTAAATCGTCGTCGCAAGACAGACATGATCCGCTGCCGGTTGCGGCAATGCGGATGCCAGCCATAACAAGAACGCCAATTTCATTCACTACACCTCTCGCATTCACGATGGCTTGCGTACAGATGAAACCATGCGTGCATTGCATGATTTCCCGCGACGCGGAACTGCGTCGCCTGTGCCTCACCATCGATGTTTTTGAAAAGTTGCAGGGCGCGCGCGCGACGTTTCGCCGCGCTGTACAACGCCCTTGTCGGTTGCGTCTGCCACCCCGGCAGTCGTTCCAACGTCTGGATCATCACGCCGAAATCCCGGCCTGACGTCGATCGCGAGTTCTGTCGCGATCGCATGGATTCGATACACACACACAAAAACGCCCTGACTGAGCAGGGCGTGGTGCGAAGACTACGCGATCGAGGCCAAAATGTCCCTGAACGGAGCATCCACGTTCAGGTTACGGTAAGGCAATGTACGGATGTGAATTTAACAATCAGACCGATTGCATTTAATTAAGTTGTATATTTGGGTATAAATACCATAGTTTATTTGTCTATATCTATTTTTTCGGCGCGACTGTCCGCTACGGCAAGAACGTCATCCGAGCCGGTTTTCGTCAACACCGCGAGTGCCTGACTCGAGGCCGCGAAGTCGGCTGCGGCATATAGCACCCGACCCACTGGCCGGCCTTCGCCGTCGAGCACGGTCGCACCCATCGCGGGCGCTTGCCCGTGCACGCGCAAACGCTGGAGCTGTCGCTTGTTGCCGCCCCGAAAGTGCAGGCGCGCAGCAATTTCCTGACCCGGATAGCAACCCTTGTCGAAGCGGATCGCATCCAGCCGTTCGAGGTCGAGCGCCTGCGGCACGAATTCACCGCCGAGTTCAGGGGCGAGCAGGGGAATGCCCGCGGCAATGTCGTCGATCCTCCAGTGATCCAGGTCTTCGGCTGCGACCTGCGTATCCGCGGTCGGCGCGATCCACGCCATGCGTTGCGACGGCCCGGGCAGGACGACGCCGTAGCCGTCCTGGCGGGAGGCGACCTGCCTGGCGCCAATGGGCGTTGCGAAGTCGTCGGGTGTGGCGCTGTGCAAGCTCCAGCCCGCTGGTGTGTCGAGCTTCACCGCAGAACGAAAGACGAAACGCGCAAGCCCTTCGCGCATTGCGGCAGCACCGCCCAACGGCATCCACGCGACCAAATGCGTGGGGCCGGTGCGCATCAGCAGAAAGAAATGCCGCGCGCGACCCAGCGGATCCAGCCATGCGCTCCATTGCCAGGTGTGATCGGCCAGCGTCTTCACGTCGCTGGTGAACTGGGTGTGGGCGAAACTGGCGGCGTCGGCGCCGGTAAGCACGAGCAGGTCGGCGGAGCCGAGCGACACGGTCATGATCACGTCAAGTCGGGGGATGGTCACAAACTCTAGCACCCGCCATGCCTGAAGCTGTTTTCATCGCTTGCCCTAGTGCGACGGCGGCTGCTTTCGTTATGTTTCGGTTGTCTGCGCGGGCGAGTGGGTTTAACCTTTGCGCCGCACTGCATCATGTCCGATTCCCGACTTCCCCCACCGAGCAGCATTCGTCGAACGCGGTCGACGCTCCCGCCGGTGCAAGGGCAGAGCGGCCGGCCGGGTATGGCGCGCGCGCCACGGAACTTGACAATCGCCGGTATGGAGATCGGGAAAAGAATGGCCGCAGCATCGCAATCGATGCGAACCGCGAATGCGCGGCGCCGATCGCCTGCCAATTTCCACTAACGTCAGCACGAGCCAGCCATGCCAGCCACCGCGCGACCTTTATCCCCGCACCTCGATATCTACCGCTGGCAGATACAGATGGTGACCTCGATCCTGCATCGTGCCACCGGTATCGCGCTTGCATTCGGTACGATTCTGCTTGTCGTTGCCTTGCTTGCGCTCGCGACAGGACCGCAAGCGTATGCCGAGGTGCGCGCTTTCTGCGGTTCCTGGATGGGAACGATCCTGCTCGTCGGCTGGACCTGGGCGCTTGCCTATCACCTTCTCAACGGCATCAGGCACCTGCTGCAGGACATCGGATGGGGCTACCTACCCGCTCAGTTCGTGCGCAACGGTTGGCTGGTCAGCATCGGAAGTCTGCTGCTGGCGGGTCTGGTCTGGGCCTTTGTGCTCGCCCAGGGAGGTGCTGCGTGAGCAGGTCCTCCGGCAAGTCTTTGCGTACGCCCATCAAGAACGCGGTCGGCCTCGGTTCGGCAAGGCATGGCGTGCATCACTTCATCGTTCAGCGCATGACTGCAGTCGCGCTGGCGTTGCTCGGCGTCTGGTTCATCTGGCTGGTCCTCAAGCTGCTGCATCTGGACTACGCCGCCGCGCACGCGCTGATCGCGCAGCCGTTGAACGCCGTCCTGATGCTCGCGTTCGTGGTCGCAGTGTTCTGGCACGCGCAGTTGGGCCTGCAGGTCGTCGTCGAAGACTACGTGACTTCGCCCGGGCTTGCGCTGGTGATACAGATCGCGATCAAGTTCCTTTGTTTCCTCGGCGCCGCCGCAAGCGTGCTTGCCGTCATCCGCATCACGCTGGGGCATTGACCGAATGGAAAGCTACAAGATCCAGGAACACAAGGTCGACATCGTCGTCGTCGGTGCGGGCGGCGCAGGATTGCGCGCCACGTTCGGCCTCGCCGCGACGGGGCTGCAAACGGCCTGCATCACCAAGGTTTTCCCGACGCGCTCGCACACGGTTGCTGCACAGGGCGGTATCTCGGCTGCGCTCGGCAACATGGGCGAGGACGACTGGCGCTTCCACTTCTACGACACGATCAAGGGCTCCGACTGGCTCGGCGACCAGGACGCAATTGAATACATGTGCAAGGAAGCCGCCGCCGCTGTCATCGAGCTCGAGCACTACGGCGTGCCGTTCTCGCGCACGGACGAGGGCAAGATCTATCAGCGCCCGTTCGGCGGCATGACCACGCACTATGGCGAAGGCACCGCACAACGCACCTGCGCCGCCGCCGACCGCACCGGCCATGCGATCCTGCACACGCTCTACCAGCAATCGCTCAAGCACGATGCGCGCTTCTTCATCGAATACTTCGCGCTCGACCTGATCTTCGACAGCGAAGGCGTCTGTCGCGGCGTGCTCGCGCTCGACATGGCGGAAGGCACCTTGCACCTGTTCCGCTCGCACGGTGTCGTCCTCGCGACCGGCGGCTACGGGCGTGCGTATTTCACCGCGACGTCGGCGCACACCTGCACCGGCGACGGAGGCGGTCTCGCGATGCGCGCCGGCCTGCCGATGCAGGACATGGAATTCGTGCAGTTCCATCCGACCGGCATCTATGGTTCGGGCTGCCTGATCACCGAAGGTTCACGCGGCGAAGGCGGCTTTCTCACCAATTCCAAGGGCGAGCGCTTCATGGAGCGCTACGCACCCAACGCCAAGGATCTGGCATCGCGTGACGTCGTTTCGCG